>JASFVZ010000041.1:0-9264 GCA_050049565.1 Chromatiaceae bacterium
GCCTCATCGGGCCGGTACAGGCTGGCCGGTCATTTGAATTGAGCCGGTTCGGGGGTTCAACAGCGGCCTGACTCTGTGTTGTCTTCCTTGCCAATGGAATGGCCATTAACTGTGGACGCTGCCTTGATTAAGGCCACTGTTGAGACCCTGAAGGTGCAAACATTCGGTTGCCGGAGCAATCAACCCGCGCCGCAGACCCGGGCGCGGGTTTCAATCATCGAATCACTGATCAATCAGGCCAGACGCGGCGGCCGAACTGGTAGCCGTCCGACGATGCCGCGGGTTTCTCGGTTTTTGCGGCCGGTTTGCGCGCAGGCGTTGCCGTGGCGCGCTTGGGCGTTGCCTTGGACGCCGCGGCAGGTTTGGCCGCCGCATCCGCCCTGGTCTTGCGAATCGACGCCGCCAGCTTTTCGGCGGTCTTGTCAGCCTCAGTCATAGCCTCATCACCTCTTCTGTCAGTAGCCGTATCTCTTCGGCTGCCTCGGCACCGCGGCTGCCAAAATCAAAGACGCTGCGACCTTCGAGCGCGCTCATGCGGAATGCCATCCGTCGGCGGATGGCGACCTCTGCAACCGGTACCGTCAGCTCAGCCAGCGCCTGCCGCATCATCTTAGACAGTCGCGTTCTCGGCTCCAACTGGTTGATGACCAGCAGCGCCCGCAGGCGGGGGTTTTCCGGGCGCGCCTCATCGACCTCCCGTTCGATATGCACGGTCGCCCAGATATCCAGCGGCGAAGGCTGGACCGGAATCAGCGCCACATCGGCAAGTCGAAGTGCCGCGAGGGTCTGCGGCGCCTCGACCGACGGTGGACAGTCGATCACGACGTGGCGGAAGTCCTGGCGCGCCGCGTCATGGGCGTCTGCCAGTCCGTCGACCGCATCGACCACCGCCAGGCCGTTGTCCACGCCCATCGCGCGCCACTGCACGGTGGATCGTTGCGGGTCTGAATCCAGCACGACAGTCGAACCGTGCCGATGCAGCGCACTCGCGAGATTGACGCAAAGCGTGGTCTTTCCGGCGCCGCCCTTGTTGCCAACCAGCGCGACGGTGGTCATCGGCCGGTCAAGCCGCGTCATTGCCGGCGTTCAGCCGGTCGAGGGCTGCCGCCAATCGATGATGCAGTGCTTCCAGGTTGCCGCTTTCTTCATCCGGATGGATGGTCATGTTGACGTAGTCACGGCCGAAACCCATGTCCGGGTAGAGCCCTTCCCGCTCGGACAGCTCCGCTGCCCGATCGAGGAAATCGCGCAACGACTCGTAGTCGCCAAACTCGTAGCGCCGTTCCAGCCGGGCCGGTTTGCCCCTCTCCCGCCATTGGTGATTGGTCATTTTGCGGGAGCCTCGATCAGAACACGGCACCACGGTCGGGTCGATTCGGCCTGCCGCTCTCGAGTTGTGAGATCCAGCCGGCCAATTCCCGTGCATGGGCCTGTTCCTCGGTCAGCAGCGCCTCGAAGAACAAACGGTCGTCCGCCAGGCCGGCCCGGCTGCAGTGCCTCACGGCGCTGTCGTACAGACCGACCAGTTCGATCTCGAACGCCTGATCATGCTGCAGCAGTTCGGATAGATTGCTGCCGAGCATGACGGGCCGCAGCTGTGACGCGGCAGGCGACACGCCAAGCGCCAGCATGCGGCCGACGATGCGCTCGGCATGGCCCATCTCCTCCTGCGCCTCGGCCCGAAACCGCCCCGCGGCCTCGGACAGTCCCCAGGTCTCGACCAGCCGCGCCTGCGTGGTATAGAGCTGCACCGCGGACCACTCGAGGCTCAGCGCACGCCCGAGGTAGCCGAGTACGCGTTGGTCGACCGCCGTGTTCAAGATCAGCGCTTACCGCGACTCAGCCCCTCGCCGAGGGGCTGGCGCTATCAGTCGGCCGAACCCGTCGGGAGTACCGGCTCAACTTCACGGTGCGGACGCGCGATGATGTGCGCGGCCACCAGGCCGTCACCAACCCGCTCGCAGGCATCTGCACCAGCGCGCACGGCTGCGTTGACGGCACCGGTCTCACCACGCACCAGCACGGTGACATAGCCACCGCCGACGAACTCGCGACCGATCAGGCGGACTTCCGCTGCCTTGGTCATGGCGTCTGCCGCCTCGATCGCCGGCACCAGCCCGCGGGTCTCGATCATGCCGAGCGCAATACCGTAGTTTTCGTTTGCCATTGTCTTTCTCCGTTTTCGAAGTAGGTCGTTATCTGTCGTCACCACGGAAACCGTGGCAGTCAGGGGTTGTGGTTACTTGATGGTGTTTTTGCCGCTGTCGTCCAGCACCGGCTCCACCTCGCGGTGTGGGCGCGCGATGATGTGCGCCGCGACCAGCCCGTCTCCGACACGCTCGCAGGCATCCGCACCCGCGCGCACCGCGGCGTTGACGGCGCCGGTCTCGCCGCGAACCAGCACGGTGACGTAGCCGCCGCCGACGAATTCGCGGCCAATCAGGCGCACTTCCGCTGCCTTGGTCATGGCATCTGCGGCTTCGATCGCCGGAACCAGTCCACGCGTCTCGATCATGCCCAATGCGATGCCGTTGATATCAGTTGCCATGGTCGTGTCTCCTAATGACTCGATTGTCAGTTGAACCTGTTATTGCCGGGCCGTTTGTGATGCGTCGGCCTGGTCAGGCGTGTCGTCCGGCGGCGGCCAGTTGTCGATGATTCCGCAAACCGTCAGATCGGTTAGCACCTCAAAACTCTCTGCTGCGTAGCGGGCGGCCGAACCGCTTGCCGTAAAGACCCAGTTGCCGGGATTGACCCCGACCGGGTCGACGGCGACCTGCCGCTTGCCGCTTGAACTCTTCAGCACGCGCAGGCTCGAGTGACGCAATCCTTCGACCCGCTGCGTACAGACCAGGGGGCCTTCGACCTGGAAGATCTCCATCAGGGCGTGCCTCCCGGCTGCGTTCCACTCCCGTCGTCGGCCGGGTCGGCGCCGGCGTCATCGCCGGTCTCGGCGCCGTTGTCATCAGCCGCTTCGTCGGAATTCTCCGGTGGCCAGTGATCGATGATGCCGACGATGGTCAGATCACTCGGATACCCCTTGCTGCCGGCCGCCTCGCGCGCCGCCGAACTGCCGACACAGATCACCCAGTCACCGGGCTTGGCACCGACTGCGTCGACCGCGACCAGCTTCGAGGAGCCATCGATCACGACCTGGAGATGCTTGTGTTCCATCATCGCGATACGGTTGGTCGCAACCAGCGGGCGCTCAACCTGGCAGATCTTCATCAGTGCGCCCCCGCGAATTCATTGGCCTGTACCGTGCAGCCGACCATCTCGATCGGCCCGGTACCCTTGCAGTCGCGCACGACCTGCATCACGTGCAACAGCCCACGCTCAAACAGCTTCGGGTAGCGCGACGTCGTCGCGTTCGCGACCTGCCCACAGCGCTCGATCGCCCGGTCCCGTGCACCCGGCACCTGGCCGTGATAGTCGAACCGCACGACGATCGGAATCGGTAGACCGTGCGCCGCGTTAAGACCGGAGAAGATCTTGATACCCACGTCCATGTCCTTGGTCGCTTCCTCAACGGTGTTGAGGTAGGCGAAGTACATCAGGTTGCGCAGCTGCACTTCCTCGAAGCCGACGCCGGCGCCGATGAAGCGTTCGGCATGACCGATGTCTGCATAGCTCGCGCCGTGGTAGCCGCGGACATAGGCGATCTGCGACAGGTTGTTGCGCAACAGGCGGGCGATGAAGCGCTGCATCCCCTCGGCCGTATTGTCGGCGGCCATACCGATCGCGGCATCGATGGCCGACAGCGCCGCACTCTGACCCATGCCCGCGGTTTCATCGAAAAGTGTCTGGCTGTCGACGAAGCGGTCAAGCGCCATATGACCCTGGCCGTCCGGCACGTGCACGCGGATCGCATCCGTGTCGGTGTCCATGCCGATCAGCAGCAGGTCGATCGAAGCACCACAGCAATAGCTGTTCTCGATCGCCTCGCGAAACGCCTCGAGCCGCTTGAGTCCTTCGGTGGCGGCCAGCACGGTGTCCGATCCGTGTGCGGCACAGCCCTGGTGTTCCGGGTCGACCGAACTGAAGTGATAGACGACGGCCTTCAGGTAGCGTGTCGGTGCATCGGCCAGATTCGGCCGACCCTCCCGGTAACGCAGCATCTCGACCTCGACCCATTTCTGGATGCTGTCCTCTATGTCGAAGGTCGCGCCGGCATACGACTTCCGCCGCACCTGATCCTGCGGCAGCCGCAGGACATAGCGGATGACGTGGGCCAGCCGACCGTCTGCACAGGGCGAGATGTCCAGCGTATGGAATCCGCAGTCCTGGATGAAGGCGGCAAACTGATCGGCACCGTCGACCGCCAACGGCGCTGAACCATGGAAGTCGTCACAGTAGCGGCGATAGGTCTCGAACACGCACCAGGCGAACAGGCGCTTCATATCCAGCTGACAGATCCAGGCGTCGGCGAGGATCTCAGTCGGCAGGGCAAACCCGAGTTCCTGTTCGGCGATCTGCTGCGCCTGGCGCTCGAAATCGTTGTCGTGCTGGTGCCCCGAGATCTTCTTCAACACCGGCTTGATCCGGTCGAACGACTGTTTCACGCCGTCTTCGTAGCGGAACAGCCGCTCGTTTTCCCGGCCGTCCACCAGCGGATGGCCGGCACCGCCGCCGCGCGCACGAAGCGCCGGCCCGGCATCCGCCCCACCGGGGCGACGCAGGGGCGCACGAACGGCCCGACGGCTGTTCGGTCGCTCACGATTGTGCTCTGCGCGTTGCATGACGATGGCTGTCGCTCGGGTGATCCGGGAACGCGCCGCGGCTTAGCCGCGCGCCCCCCCGCTATAGGTGATCAGCGAACCGGTGTCGGTATTTCCGCTGCTACCGGTGACCTTGCTGACCGGATCGGGCATCTCGGCGTTGCGCGGTTCGAGCCTGCGAAAATCCATCGCACTCATCGGACCGCCACGCCGGGTCGGGTTGCGTCGCGTCGCCGAGCTGCCTTCGGTGCCCGTGACATGGTCGCCGCGGTCCCAGTCGTCACCGGTGATGCGCGGACCCGCGTCCATCCCCTCCCCGGTGATCCGTGACATGACCCGGCCTTCGAGTTGCGGTCGGGTATCCGGGATCTCCGGTGCCGGACTCTGCGCTGCACCAAACCGTTTCTCTTCGGTGCCGGTCACCTTGCCTGCGGCCATGCCGAAGGGCCCGGTGATGTGGCCCTGCTCATAACGCGAGCCGGTGACCGCATGGCTTTGCCGCTGGCCATCCGAGGCGTGCGCCGGTGGCTCGACGCTGAAATCACCCCAGGGCACGTCGCCGATCGGCTGCGGAAAGTCCGAACTGCCCGGCTCTGCCGGGGTGGCCGGGCACGCGGCCGAC
This sequence comes from Chromatiaceae bacterium, assembly GCA_050049565.1. Classification (GTDB taxonomy): domain Bacteria; phylum Pseudomonadota; class Gammaproteobacteria; order Chromatiales; family Chromatiaceae; genus Thiosocius. The sequence continues at coordinate 5,341 of JASFVZ010000041.1, forward strand.
ATCTGGTCTGACCCGACGTACGGGGTACCGCTGACGGTCTCGCACGCCCCCTTGTCGGCACCGGTCATCTTGCCGCCAACGCCAGGCTGCTGACCGGTCATGGGCATACCAGCCTGGCGTGCACTAGGGCGCGTGCGTTGTTGCACCTCGGTCTGTTGCGGCGCCTCGCAGAAATCCGCGGCCTGTTCGAGACCGGCGTAAGGGGTCCCGGTGATCGCCTTACAGGTACCCGGCTCGTCGCCGGTCACCCGCAGCGAGCGGCCGGTCATGGTGCCGGTCACACCCTTGCCACCGGCCGTGCGCGAAACTCCGACCTTCTGGTCCTGGGGTGTGGGGGCGGTCTGGCAGAAATCGTTGAACTGCTCGCGGCCGATGTAGTCGTCCCCGGTGACGTTGCGGCAGCTACCCGGCTCGTCGCCGGTCATCTTCTCGCGGCGCCCGACCATCGTGCCGGTCACTGCACCACCGCGCAGGGTGCCGCTGAGCCCGACCTTGCTCGGGGCGTTGCCGATGTCGCTCGGCCTGGTGTACTGGGTGCCGGTGGTCGAGCGGTTCGCACCGGCCTCGTCGCCGGTCACCTTGGCCGACCGACCGACATTGCTACCGGTCACGCCCTTGCCCTTCAAGGTCTCGACGCGCGTTACCTTCGGTGGATTGGGTTCCGGCTTGACGCCGCAGAACGCCTGGGTCTGATCCGGACTGATGTAATCGTTACCGGTGATGCGCTTGCAGGTGCCCGGCTCGTCGCCCGTCACCTTTTCACTCCGACCAACCTCGTTCCCGGTCACGGTGTTGTTACGCCGGGTCGCGCTGGTCCCAACCCGCACCGGCGTCTTGGCCGGCTCGGTCTGGCAGAAGTCGCGAAACACGTCGGCACCCATGTACTCGGTGCCGGTGACGGCTCGACAGGTGCTGGGCTCGTCGCCGGTCACGGACGGACTGCGACCGACCATGGTCCCGGTCACACTCTGGCCGTGACTGGTCTCACTGACACCGACTTTCCACGGTTGATCACTTGCAGCGCCCGGCTCACCCTCCTTCGGACGCTGTCGACGCTTGCCGCTGCAGTCACCGCATTTCTGGGTCGACCCCAAGCCCGCTTTACCGTTGCGGCTGCGCAACTCGCGCAGTTCACGCGCCAGTTCATGGGTGGTCAGACCCGGGTTGGCGGCACGCGCCGTCTGAGCCGGGCTGACAGTGCCATTGCTGATCCCGGCCTTGCCCCGGGTCGACTGGGCCTGGCGACGCGCCAGCGCAGCGGCCCGGGTAGGATTCTGCGACACCCTACGTCGCGGCCCCGCCTTGGGCCGGGGTGACCTGGCGGCGCGGGATGCAACCGGGGCGTCAGCGGCGCGCTCCTTGTCGCGCCCCTTGCAGCCGCAGCCGCATGAGCCGTCCTTCTCCTGGGGTGCGGCTTCCATTGCCGCTGCCTTGCGCGCCTTCGGGCCGCCGGTCGACATCCGGTCGGTACTGGTATCGGCACGCTTGCCCGACACCGACATGGCCTTGCGACGGGCCAGAGCGAGCGCCCGCGTGCTGCCGCCCGGCTGGGCCGGCGTAACGACGTAGCGGGCCCGGGGCTTTGCCGGTGCAGCCATCGGCGCGGGCGCCGAACCGGTTTCCGAATCCGCGCGCGTGCGGTCCGGGCTGCCGCCGGACAGTGCGCCCTTGCCGGCGCTGGACAAGGCCTTGCGTCTTGCCAGTGCTAACGCTCTGGTGCTTTGGCTGTCTGCCATGGTGTACCCCGTTGTCAGTCGTCGATGCCGTCAGGTGACGGCGCGCATCTATCCTGGTAGCCGATCAGCCGCGACCTTCGTAAACCACGAAACACACGCCCTGGCTTTGGGTGTAGTTGTCGTAGCCGATCAGGCGGACGTGGTGATCAGGGTACGAGCGGTGACATGACTCGAGCTCGGAGATGATGTTGTTGATGTCCTTCTCGCCGAAGAACGGGAGCTTCCACATCGTCCAGTAGTGATCCATTGAGCGACCCGGGTGCTCGTGCTCGATCGCCGGGGTCAGACCCTGCGCGATCAGGTAGGCGATCTGGTCGTAGACCTCTTCCTGGCTCATCTTGGGCAGGAAGCCGAAGGTCTCGAGGGTCTGGGCGGTCTGGTAGTCGCCAATATCATGGCCGTACATAGCGTGTTCCTCTATCTGTGTTCGTTGCTGTCTGGGTAGCTGTCAGCAGCCGGATCAACCGACGTCCAGCTTGTCCACGGTTTCGAACTCGAACTTGATCTCTTTCCAGGTCTCCATCGCGATCGCGAGTTCCGGGCTGTTCTTGGCCGCCTCGGTGAGGATGTCGCGCGCCTCCTTCTCGATCTCGCGACCCTCGTTGCGGGCCTTGACCGAGGCCTCGAGGGCGACACGGTTGGCCGCGGCGCCTGCGGCGTTGCCCCACGGGTGCCCCTGGGTACCGCCACCGAACTGCAGCATCGAGTCGTCACCGAAGATGGTGACCAGCGCCGGCATGTGCCAGACGTGGATACCGCCCGAGGCGACAGCGAAGACGCCGGGCATCGAGCCCCAATCCTGATCGAAGAACACACCACGCGAGCGATCTTCCGGGACGAAGGATTCGCGCAGCTGGTCGACGAAGCCCAGCGTGGACTGACGGTCGCCCTCGAGCTTGCCGACGACGGTGCCCGTGTGCAGGTGGTCGCCGCCGGACAGGCGCAGGCACTTGGCCAGTACCCGGAAGTGGATGCCATGCTTCGGATGACGGTCGATAACGGCGTGCATCGCGCGGTGGATGTGCAGCAGCATGCCGTTCTCGCGGCACCAGTTGGCGAGACCCGTGTTGGCCGTGAAACCGCCGGTCAGGAAGTCGTGCATCATGATCGGCGAGCCGACCTCTTTGGCGAACTCGGCACGCTTGTACATCTCTTCCGGCGTCGCCGCGGTGACGTTCAGGTAGTGACCTTTCCTCTCACCGGTCTCCTGCTCGGCCTTCTGCAGCGCCTCGCCGACGAATTCGAAGCGGTCGCGCCAGCGCATGAACGGCTGCGAGTTGACGTTTTCATCGTCTTTGGTCATGTCCAGACCGCCGCGCAGACACTCGTAAACGGCCCGGCCGTAGTTCTTGGCCGAGAGGCCGAGCTTCGGCTTGATCGTCGCGCCGAGCAGCGGGCGGCCATATTTGGACAGGCGGTCACGCTCGAGCTGGATGCCGGCCGGCGGACCACCGCAGGTCTTGATATAGGCGATCGGGAAGCGGATGTCCTCGAGTCGCAGGTGCTTCAGCGCCTTGAACCCGAACACGTTGCCGACCAGGGAGGTCAGCACGTTGACGACCGATCCTTCCTCGAACAGATCGATCGGGTAGGCGACAAAGGCATAGAACGACTCGGAGTCGCCCGGGACGTCTTCGATCCGGTAGGCGCGGCCCTTGTAGTATTCGAGGTCGGTCAGGAGTTCAGACCACACGGTACTCCAGGTACCGGTCGATGACTCGGCGGCCACGGCGGCCGCAACCTCTTCGCGCGGCACCTCCGGTTGTCCCGTTACTTTGAAGCAGGCCAGCAGGTCTGTATCAAGCGGCACATAGTCCGGAGTCCAGTACATGTCGCGGTATTCTTTTACGCCCGCGTCATACGCTTTCGATGCCATGGTCAACTCCTGTTCGGTTGCTCTGTTTCGCGATTCGCTCGGAATCGCATTTGGACGGATCGGAAGAATAGGAAGAGGGTGAGATACCCATCAAATAAATCCTATCTTCTATATAGATAGATAATGCTCTATACACTGATTGCGGCCGGTGATTCGGCCACGCATGTGTTCTCAGGCAAGGTTCTCCGCCTCTGGAAAGGCGCTGGACCTTGTGCACCGGATATGTGGCAGCGATAGCCCGGCGCGATACTGGGCGGCGATTCTCGCCAAATTCCCCCACTCGAAGCAACCAAAAATGCTGACCCCGGTCAT
>JASFVZ010000293.1:0-4079 GCA_050049565.1 Chromatiaceae bacterium
GAAGGTCTTTGCCAGACCATTCTAATGGGGTTTGGTTCGGTGGGGGGCCTGCCTTCTCACGCCGTCTCTGAACGAGAGGCATCAAAGATGCGATATGTCAGCCAAGCATCGGCCTCTCTTCAAATCCCGCGGCGACGCAAATCGATAGCAAACCCTGATGAACTGGGGATCGCTCAAGTCGAGTCTTCCAAGGTGCGCCTCGCACAAGTCGTGCTTAATCCACGTAAGTGCCCACAGTGGCCACACCTAGAGCATCATCGGAACAACAATGGCGAGAACTTGAATGACAAGCGGAAGGCCCATGAACCGGTATTCGCCGGAGCGATAGCCGCCAGGCCCTGCAGAAACCCCATAGCACCGCTCCGGGAACGGCATCACGCTGCTCGCGATGCCACACCCCGTGCAGGCTTATGCCCCAAGCTTCTTCGTCAAGTATGCGGTACAGCCATTAAGGCTCGCCAGCCGCGGGCATTCGATCTCGGGGATCTTGATCTCGAGTTGCTTCTCCAGCTCCAAGACGAAGTTCAAATAATCCACAGAATCGAACTCAAATTGATCGCGAAAGCTCTGCGTGGGGTCGAGGTTATCGAGATCGGCATCCGGCGCAATCTGGCCCAAGATCTCGAGCGTGACCGACTGAATTTCGTCTCTGGTCATAGATCTGTTTCGTTAGCCATCCGCTGCCAACAGCGTCGAGGTATCCCCTTCCGGCAACCCCAACTCCCGGGCCTTCAGCAGCCTGCGCATGATCTTACCGGAACGCGTCAGCGGTAGGGATGCACAAAACTCGATCTCTCTGGGTGCCACAACGGAGCCCAGACGCCGGCGAGCGTGGGCCAGCAACTCGCGACGCATCGTCGCGTCCGGTTCATGGCCAGGTTTGATGACAACGAATGCCTTGACGACCTCACCAATGATCGGATCCGGCTTACCGATCACGCCCGCCTCGGCCACAGCCGGGTGTTCGAGCAGGGCGCTCTCGACCTCGAACGGACCAATCAGATGACCCGCCGATTTGATCACGTCGTCCGCCCGACCGACGAACCAGAAATAGCCGTCTTCATCACAGCGCGCCAAGTCGCCGCTCAGGTACCAACCGCCGGCAAAACATTTCTGATAGCGTTCCGGCTCGCCGAGGTATCCCCGAAACATCGAGGGCCAGCCGGACCGCAGGGCCAACTCCCCGTCTTGGTCGGGCCCATTGACCGGCTCGACCCTGCCGTCATCGCGCCGATGCACGACCGCGGCCTCGATCCCCGGCAGCGGTCGACCCATCGAGCCCGGTTTGATATCGGTCGACCGGAAGTTCGCTATCATGATGGCGCCGGTCTCGGTCTGCCACCAATTGTCATGTAACGGAAGGCCAAATGCCTGCTCCCCCCAGCGCACAGCATCCGGGCTCAGGGGCTCGCCGACGCTGGCGATTAAACGCAGGTTTGGACAATCGTACTGCCTGACCACCTCCTCACCCAGGCGCATCATCATGCGCACTGCGGTCGGTGCCGTGTACCAGACGTTGACCTTCTGATCCTGCAGGACCCTCAGCCAGCGCTGGGCATCGAACTCGGCGGTGTCAACGATCAGTGTGGTGCCGATCGTCAGCGGTGCGATGACCCCATAGGTGATGCCGGTCACCCAGCCGGGGTCTGCGGTACACCAGAATACATCCTGTGGATGCAGATCCAGCGCAAGCTTGGCGCTGGCATGATGGGCAACGACGGCCTCATGCACATGCACGGCGCCCTTCGGCTTACCCGTCGTGCCGCTGGTAAAGTGCAGGAGCGCCGGTGTCGTGGGCTCGGTGGGGCCGATCCCCCAGCCTTCGTCGGCCCCGGCGAGCAACTGGAAAAAATCATGCGTCTCGTCGGGGAAGCCCCTCTCCGCGGCATCAACGATCAGCACATGCCGCAGATCCGGCAGCGAATCCCGCAGCGCCGCCACCTTGCGGGTATAGAGTGACGCTGTGGTCACCAGTACGCGCGCCTTGCCAATCGCCAGGCGCGTCTGCACCGGTTCCGGGCCGAATGCAGAGAACAACGCACAGAAAACGCCGCGGTATTTCCAGGTACCGAGCGCCGTGACAAACAGGGCCGGCGTGCGGCCGAGCAAGGTGCATATTGTCGCGCCTGATTCCACATCGAGCGACTGCATGACGTGGGCGAAGCGGTTGCTCAGCGCCATCAGCCTGGTATAGCTAATGTCTTCACAGCGTCCATCGGCATCGATATAGCGCAACGCGACCCGGTCACCCTCCCCGTGAAGGACGTGCCGATCCACGGCCTCATGGGCAATATTCAGCCCGGCACCGCCCGGCAGGCCGTCGAGTTCGCTGCGCGCCGCCTGCCAGCTGAATGCCTCGCAGGTCGCGGCATAGTCGACCAGATTGGGCGGCACTGGACCCGATGGTGATTCTTTCCGGATTAACGGCATAGCTTGACCCTGATGCCTGAATCAGTAGCGCCATTGAGACATACTAAAACTATCAACCGATCGGCGTATGGCTTGCTATCACTATCAGGGTAGGGACATAAAAAGTCGTTCGCATGAGCATCCGCAATCTCGACTATCTGCTGAAGCCAAAATCGATCGCCGTGATCGGTGCCAGCCGCGAGAAGTCGTCGGTCGGCGCCGTGCTGGCCAGGAACCTGTTCGGGGGACGTTTTGACGGCCCTATCCTCCCGGTCAATCCAAGACACCGATTCATCCAGGGCGTCTGGACCTATTCTGATATCACCGATCTGCCGATGACCCCAGACCTGGCGGTCATCGCCACGCCAGCAGCCACGGTTCCCGAGATCATCCATGCCCTCGGCACTGCCGGGACCAAGGCCGCCGTCGTGATCAGTGCCGGCTTTGGGGAGTCCGCCACATCGGGCGGTCATGCGCTGCAGCAGGCGACCCTGGACGCTGCACAACCCTTCAATCTGCGCATCGTCGGTCCAAATTGCCTCGGCATTCTGGTCCCCGGGCTCGGTATCAACGCCAGTTTCGCCCAGACGACGCCCGAAGCGGGCCACCTCGCCTTCGTGACCCAGTCCGGTGCGATCGTGACCTCCATCTTGGACTGGGCCAATCCCCGCGGGATCGGCTTCTCACACCTGATCTCACTGGGCGACATGGCCGATGTCGATTTTGGCGATATGCTGGATTACCTCGCCAATGAGCGCAATACACGTGCCATCCTGCTCTACATCGAGGCCATCTCGGATGCACGCAAGTTCATGTCGGCGGCACGCGCCGCCGCACGCATGAAACCGGTGATCGTAGTCAAGGCCGGCCGCTATCAACAGGGCGCGCAGGCGGCGACCTCACACACCGGCGCACTGGCCGGCAACGATGAGGTCTATGACGCGGCCTTTCGACGCGCCGGCATGTTGCGGGTTTACAGCCTCGAGGAGCTGTTTGACGCCGCCGAGACCCTGGCGATGCAGTGGCGGCCCCAGGGCGACCGTCTCGCGATATTGACCAATGGCGGCGGTATCGGCGTGTTGGCGGCCGATGCGATTGTCGAACAGGGCGCGCGCGCTGCCGAGTTGGCGCCTGAAACGATCGAACGACTCAACAACGTACTGCCCACCGCCTGGTCGCACAGCAATCCGATCGATATCCTCGGCGATGCCCCAGGCAGTCGCTATACACAGGCGCTGGAGATACTGTCCGAAGACCCCAATATTGATGCAACCCTGGTACTCAATTGTCCCACCGCGGTCGCGTCCAGTAGCGACGTCGCCCGCGCTGTCACGGAGTTGGCCGGTAATCAGCGCGGCAAGCCGCTGTTTACCAGCTGGGTGGGCGATGCCTCGGTGCAAGAGGCCCGCCGCCTGTTCGGCGCGCAGCATATCCCGACCTATGACACCCCCGAGCAGGCCGTGCGCGCTTTCATGCACATGGTCAACTATCAGCGTAACCAGACCCTGCTGATGGAGACGCCGCCATCGGTCCCGGAAGACTTCACACCCCACCCGGAGACGGTCAACGGCATCATTGAACAGGCGCTTGGCGAGGGCCGGTCCTGGCTCAATGAGCCCGAGGCGAAGCGGGTGCTTGCCGCCTATGGCGTCCCTGTCGCGGAAACGCAG
>JASFVZ010000294.1:0-4074 GCA_050049565.1 Chromatiaceae bacterium
GATCGTGCTGCCGCTCGCTGTTGCCTCTTGACTCGGTACTCCACGACTCAGCAACAACAAAAAAAGCCCTGCACTAGGCAGGGCTTCGAGCTAATCGAGCTAACTCACCGATGTCCGGTCAAATTTTGACACCCAGGGCCTCAAGGGTCGACATCGTAAGTCCACCGCGCTCCATTTCATTGGCGCGCTGATAGTTATCGACGGCGCGTAGCGTCTGCGCCCCGATCTGACCATCGATCGGACCGGGGTTGAAACCGGCCGCCTTCAGGGCCTTTTGGAGGTCGGTCAAGATCCGCGGTGTCATGTTTGTCTCACACAGCACACTGCGCCATTCCAGTCGCTCGGCACTGACCTTGACCTTCTTTGCGACGGTCTCAACGACGGCCGGGATCTCGATACGAGTCTGCTTTGCAGGCTCAACCATTTTCCGCACCTTGATCGTCTCGTAAGCAGCGGGGATCTCTTCTTCCCGTATCGTCGCAGGGACCTTGACTTTGCGTTGCTTGACTTGCGCCATCTTGGCGGGTGTTTCACGCAGACAGAGGGAATTGCCAGTCGCCTTGCCTTCGGGCTTGTCCTGCCAGTCCGGATGCCAGAAGAACTTTTCGTCAGCCACCTTAACCGTCTTGGTCAGGGTCTCATAAGTCGGTTCGACCTTGATGCGCCGCTCTTGCGCGGGTTTGACAAGCTTGCTCACGCGCTGAACCTTGTACTCGGCGGGGATCTCCACCTCCTTGACAGTCGCCGCCGTCTTGATGACCTTGCGCTCTACGGTCTCGTACTTGGCCGGCACCTCGACCAGACACAGAATCTCGCCGGTTGAGTTGTCAATGCGCTGCACCGGTCCGGTGCCCTCCTTCCAGGCAGTGGTTGCCGGTGCGACAAGCACCTTCTCCGTCACCGTCTCATACTCAGCCGGAACTTCGACGACCTTTTTGCTCGCTTCTTTGACCAAAACCTGCTCTTCCACCCAATCGTAAGCAGCCGGCTCCACTTCGATCTTCTCGTAACCGGCGGTCTTCAGCACCTTGACCTCTTCCTCCTTGAACTGGGCAGGAACGAAATATTCGCTCAGGCAACTGCCGACAGGGAGTTCATCCAGGTTGACGCCACTCGCGCTGACGGCTGTTAAAAGCGCCGGACTAGCAGGCAGCGCCTTCCGGGATTTGCCAGCGAGCCATTTCTTCTGCGCTGGGGCTACCTCGACGGTTTCGACTACGGTCTCGTACTCGGCCGGGACAGGGATGATCTTGTTTGCGGCCTCCTTGACCAGAACCTTTTCCTCGACGACCTCAAATCGGGCCGGAATGGTCTCGAATCGGGCAGACGCCTCGCTGAGCGTGACATCCACCATCTCGGTCTTGTATTGCGCTGGAATCACGACTTTCGCATAGCATTCACCCGGCTTCGCATTCGGCAGGGTCTGAGTTGCGTCGACGGTTTCAGCGACTGCAGGCAAGGCGCCTGACGCAATCGCCATCGCGAGTAAAGTCGGTTGGAGTTTTATTAAGGACTGCATTTTGCTTCCTCCACATTTGACAGTCAGTTGATCTGGGCGATGACCTGCGAAGTAGGGACCCCAGCGACCACGCGCGCTGGTCCATGCGACGCTTCTGCCCATGCCTCGGACCAACGGCGAGAATCAACCGGTGCCGAGATCGGCCGACCCTAGCATGGCCGGAAGGAACAACTTTCGCCGTCCCGAGGAATGCGGCTCATATTGCACGAAAATGTTAACCGCTTCACAAAACAGGAAAAGTTATTCGGCAGTATTTGCGTAGATTGTCGCAAACTCGCGTGATTCTTTTAGGTTGAGACAGCGGCAAAAAAGCGAGTCAAACTCAGCAACACGCTCTGCGGGAACGGTTGCGCCAACAGGGAAAAGCCGTGTCGGCGCAGTCTCGGAGCCGGCCGCTTCGAAGCAGGCGGACATTGCCTTTGAGTGCGGCGTCCCGCGCAACATTCGTTAGGAATGATCGGTTCAACGACCCCACCAACCCAGTCCACGAGGCGTTGAACGCCCCTCAATCAATATTTTGCTCGTCCTGTTCGGCCGCCCCGAGCTGTTCGAGTCGTTACGCCCGCAGGTCAACCTCACCCGTCCACGGGGTCTATGCGCCAAGCAGCAGATCTTCCGTGTCGGTTTAGTCCACGGGGTTGAGTGTTCGCTTACGATCAAACAGGACGTCGCTCTAATTGTAGGTAGATTTGATGCGCCAATTCATAGCACGCGGCGTGAAAAGCGCCTCATTGCCGCCAACTGGGTCTGCCTTGAATGCGCGAAACTATCGATCTTTCCGGCTTTGGTGCACGCATCTGGTACAAGACACGTGATGGCGATTCGCCCAGTATGACAACCAAGGCAAATGACTGGAAATGGCGTGATCCTAACCGAAACGAAGGAGGCCACCTCAGCGGGTGGTCTCTTCATTTATCCAGCGCGTCACGCAGAAAACAACACCGAGCCATCATAGATGCTCACCTCGAATTGCGTCTGCTTATTACTCTCCGCGCCTCTCGCTCAACATCAGCCGAAGGCTCCTTAGCTTGCTTTCGGCTTGACTAAGCTTCTGCACCAGGTCCCGTTCTCTGTCGAACTCAACGTCATGCAAACGGCCAAGCGCCTTCTCCAATTCTTCAACTTTCGCTAGCTCGTCTTCCATCTGTTTGATCGCAATATTCAACGCATCAATTTTCGATTCGATTTCATCGGTATCCACAACAGCCTCCTTCCTCGGCCACATCTGGCACTGCCGATCAATAGTACCGCCTAGATCATCTGGTGCAGCAGGATCGAGTTTCAGCATTGCTGCGGTGATGGCGTGCAATGATGCCCTTAGTCGGCAATCGACACACTGCTGCCCGTTACGTCGCGGACGCAAACGACCGTGCTGCGAGGAACTGCAGTCACTCCTGCATCAGGCCGTCAAACAGCCAGGCTGCCGTGAACGGTTTTTAGGGCACCAGCGCTCCCGGAGAACGGGGCCACACGAAGTCTGAGTCTTTTTGCGGGCTTTTCCACCATGACGTAACATCCCATATCCCGAGCCAAGCGTCATTCTTTCCGGCAAAGGGTGAGGCAGAGCGCCATGCGAAGGCATAAGTGATTCTGCGAAACCTAATCACCAAGTAAAAGCGACAGGAAGCTGACCTGCTTGTTTCGTACCCTGTTTCTCTGCATCTCAGCTGGCACGCATGCCAAGGGTGTACCGTTCTGGGGCGCGAAGGCTCCGGTGCCTTACGAAACACCAACCCAGAATCTGCAACATGGTGAGTTTACCTGGGCGCCGCAATTGGCGCCCGAAGGCCCGATCGGGTCGTGGTCAGCCTTGACGAGCAACGCGCCTATGTCTACCGGAACGGCATCGAAATCGGTGTAAGCACTGTCAGTACTGGCAAGAAGGGCCACGAGACCTCAACCGGTGTATTTCACCCGTTCCTGAAGGACAAGGACCACCATTCAAGCATCTATAACAATGCGGCGATGCCCTACACTCAAACGATAACCCAGGGCGGTGTAGCCTTACATGCAGGCGTTATCCCTGGTTATCCCGAGTCTCGCGGCCGTGTCCATCTGCCGAGCGAATTTGCGCGCCTGCTCTTCGGCGTCTCGCCGAAAGGGGTGCTGGTCGTCATTGCCAAAAAAAGCAAGGCGCCTGCGACAGTCGATCATCCTCCCCTGCTGGTCCCGGTGACGGCTGCAGGAACCGCAGCGAATACCAAGGCATTGGCCTCTTCGGAAGACCATCGCTGGGAGCCGGAAAAATCACCCGAGGGCCCGGTCTCGGTGATTCTCAGTGCCTTTGACAAACGCGTTACCATGATGCGCAATGGTGTGGAGATCGGGCGCTCCAAGGTCACTATCGAAAATCCGGCAATCCCGCTGGGGACATATGCCTTTGTCATGGCGCAAGAAGAAACCAGCGCCGACGATTCGCTCAAACCGAACTGGATTGGCGTAGGCATCACCGGTCACATGGACGAGGCCAATCGTGCGCCGGACCCGAACGCGACAAAACGCATCCATGTGCCGGATGCGTTTCTTCACGCGCTCAACTCGGTGCTGGAGGCAGC
>JASFVZ010000295.1:0-4058 GCA_050049565.1 Chromatiaceae bacterium
GCTGGTCCTGATCGTCGGGTTGAAACGGGTCTCGCGCAACATCCCGGGCGCCCTGATCGCCGTCATTGGCGCGCTGGTCGTCAGTTGGGCGCTGGACCTCGAATCCCACGGCGTGCACGTGCTCGGCACCATCCCCAGCGGCCTGCCCACCCTCGCGTTGCCGCAGATCGACTGGAGCTGGGATCTTGTCCAGAGGCTGATCCCGATCGCCTTCGCGATGTTCGTCGTCATCCTGGCCCAGAGCGCCGCCACCTCCCGCGCCTTCGCCTCGCGCTACAACGAGCGCTTCAGCGAGAACACCGATCTGGTCGGCCTGGGCATGGCCAACATCGGCGCCGGCCTGTCCGGTACCTTCGTGGTCGCCGGCAGCCCGACCAAGACCCAGATGGTCGACGGCGCGGGCGGGCGCACCCAGCTGACCCATCTCACCACCGCGCTCATCGTGGTGCTGGTGCTGCTGTTCCTGACCGCACCCCTGTCGTACATGCCCGAGGCGGTGCTCGCGGCCATCGTGTTTCTGATCGGCCTGGACCTGATCGACCTCAAGGGGATGAAGACCATCTTCGTCCAGGCGCGTTCGGAATTCTGGGTAGCGCTGATCACCGCGGCCGTGGTCGTGGTGGTCGGGGTCGAGCAGGGCATCATCCTGGCGATGGTGCTGTCGCTGCTGGATCATGTGCGCCGGGGTTATCGCCCGAAGAACTCGCTGATCGTGTCCGGGGAGGCCGACGGCTGGCGCAACGTGCCGGTCAGCAGCCCGGCCCAGTTCGAGCCGGGGCTCATGGCCTACCACTTCTCGCACAGCCTGTACTACGCCAACGCGGAGCAGTTCTCCGAACAGGTGCTCGAACTGGTCAATACCGCGGATCCGAGGGTCGAGTGGTTCTGCGTCGATGCCGTCGCGATCGACGACGTGGACTACTCGGCGGCGGCCAAGCTGCGTGCCATCCACGGCATCCTCGAGGAAAAGGGCATACGGCTGGTCTTCGTGATGATCAGCGACGACGTCAGGGCCGAGCTGGACCGTTTCGGGATTACCGACCTGGTCGGAGAGGATGCCTTCTATGCTACCGGCAAAGCGCTACTCGACGCCTATCACGAGAGGAGGGACTGACTGGCGATTGGCAACCGAACGACCCACAAATCCCGGCCCGCCCCGGACAGGGCGCCGTCAGTCTTTGCAGGACTTGGTGAGCGTCTCGGAGGGGTTTTCGCCGAATACCGATCGATACTCGGCGGCAAATCGACCGCTCAGACGGTAGCCGAGCGAGAGTGACAGGCTCTTCACCAACCGCGGCCTTTTGTCGGCGGTCGACAAGATCTCGTGCGCCTTCGACAGCCGCGCAAACCGAACGTAGCGGTATGGCGAGATGCCAATGACTTCGATGAAGCACCTGTGGAGCCAACGCTGGCTGACACCGGCGGCCTCACAGAGATCGACGAGGCCCGCCGTTGGCTGCTCACGCGTAAGGGCAGTGGCCGCGCGTACCACGCGAAGCGCATCTGTCCTGAAGGGGGCGACTTCGGCGCGCTGGCGCAGGACCGGGACGAATTGTGCCGCGAGCACAGCGTTGAAATCGTTTTCCAGGGCCTCCGCCATCGTGAACTCGCCCGCGGACAGGGGACTGCCCCCGGGCGCTGCCGAGAGGCCGATCAGCGCCCGGTGTAGCGTGCCACCAAGAACCCGTTCCCGCGGGATGACCAGGTCGCTCAACCGGATGTCCTCCGCCCCGATGCCGGCGAGCGCAGCGCAGTCAGCGATCAGCCGCCTCTTGCGGATGCCGACAGCGATGTTGCGGCGGTCCCCGCCGGTGGAAAAGTAGCCATCCGGCGCGGTCGAAAGGCACAGATCAAACGGCCGGCATTCGCGTCCGTTGAATACGAAGTCCGACGCTGGATTGGTCGATGTGATGAGGAAGGCCCAGTCGCTTTTCGGGACCGTGTGGATGGCCAGTCTTGCCGAGTAGCGGTATGCGAGGACGACGGCGTCGCGGCCAAAGATCCGCCGCGATCGGTAGTCCCCCGGCCCCGGGGACAGCTGCGCGCTCTCGCTTTCCTGGACAGGCAAGCCCCGCAGGAAGGCCCGGCGACAGGGACTGATCTGCACCTCGCCAGACCCTGCGTCCCGGTCCAGGTCGTCAGACGCGTCTGCGGGCAGCGGTATCTCTTGCAGCTTCGACATTGGGGTGTGCCGGATTTGTACCTCGATTGGAAGGATACATGCATAGATAGATGTTTTGAAATCGCTACCATGTCGGCTTTTGGGCCGTGGGCAACACCTGTCGCGCTCGCAACGGTGGTTGGCTACGAGAGCCGGTCGCAGGGGGCGTGTTCGCCGATCACCCGCACCCCAAATGACACCCAAGTTGCCAGTTTTTGGATGAAAAGTGTGGAGCAAATCGTCGCCCTGTGCGGCGGCATGGTGGGTACGCTACCCACGGCGACCGACAGCGACGTGGCGGGCAGGCAGTGGCGTCTCGCCCCAGAGTTTCTGCTCGCGCGCTTCGAGGAGTGGGGGCTCCATGGCATCTTCCCGAGCCACCAGTGGGATGTCGCCGAACGGGAAGACAGGCCCTCTTACAGCACCTCCCAGCCGCAACTGATCTACAAGTACCTGCCCAGCGGTGGCTGGGCCAGTGGAAGCCTGCCGATCATGAACTACGACTGGAAGGAAGAGGAATGGACGGTGCCGCTGAATCTCACCGTTTCCAAGACGACCCACGGTATCGAAGATGTAATCAAAGTTCTTTATCGAACTGGATGCCTCCGTTCATCACCCAGCACTTCGTCGACGTGGTGTACCAGAACGGTAACGCCTATTTCATGCAGGGCAGTGCATCATTGCGCAAGAAGGGCGACCCTTCAGAGCGGGCTTTCCAGGCCGCGCCGCTGTTCAACCTGCTGCGGTTCAATGACGCGGGCAAGGTGATTCGCTACGTGGTCGATTTTCCGTGGGATGCTGCCCAATCGGCCGGCTTGTGAGCCAGACCGGATGGTCCCCACCAGTGGTGGGTGGTGCTGAGGGAGTAAGTCGAAAAATGGGAAGAGTGAGCGGAGGATCCAGGTGAGATTTACCGAAAGAACTGCTTTCGCGTTGGCGCTGGTTTCGCTGATGGGTCAGCCTGCCTTCGCGCAGGATATCCCCTCGGAGGTCACGCTGTTCAAGAACGTCAACGTCTTCGACGGCACGAGCGACACGTTGCTCGAGGGCCACGATGTGCTCGTGGTCAGGAACATGATCGAGAAGTTGGCCAAGGACATCCCGTCGTCGGGCAGCTACACCCTGGATGCCAAGACGGGCGGTCTGCGAAAACTCGAGACACCGACATCCTCCTGATCGACGGCGACCCGACCCAGGACATCCGCCTGCTGATGGACTCGGCCAACGTGGTCCTGATCATGAAAGACGGGAAGATCTACAAGAACGAGCTGTAACCCCCTACGTGGAGCAAGCAATGCACGCCGACGAAACTTTGAAAAAATCCGCCAAGCTGCCGCAGTTCCTGCAGGAAATCTTCGTATACATAGACAGCGTGGATTTTGAGAGTCTGAAGACCTACTTCGCAGACGACTTTCGTCTTTATTTCGCGCATTACGTTCTTGACGGCGTCGATCGGGCTATGGGCTTTGTAGGTGCCTTCGATAAGCGTCTTCCAAAGTACGAGCATGTTATGGGAGACATCTTTGTCGGCGACAATCTGACGATCTTTGATGGCGTGTTGAGGGTGTGGCTGGAGGATGGTTCGGTGGTGGAAACCCCATTCTGGGACAAGATCGAGGTCGATCCCAGCACCGGCAAGATCACCAAGATGTATGCCCTGTTCAGCATCGCGGCAGTGCCTGAAACGTATTGGGGGGATTTGAAGCCCGAGGACTTTGCCTAGTGGTCGACCGACAGCTTGGGCATCCTCGCCACGACCAACGGCACAAACCACGCATAGGGGGCACGGTGCAAACACAAGCCAGCTTGCGGCAGTCGAGTGAACGCGATCGAGCCTGCTGCCACTTAAGTACCGGAAGGAGTATTTCGATGAAGCAATCAGGTTCCGCCATCCTGC
>JASFVZ010000296.1:0-4057 GCA_050049565.1 Chromatiaceae bacterium
AAGCCACTAGGCGATAACCTGTCTTTGATACGGTTTCGATGTATCGACGCTGCCTACCGTTGTCCGAAAACTCCCGTCGCAGTTTCGATATTGCGTTGGCTAACGCGTCGTATCCGACCACGCGGTCCTTCCATACTTCTCGCTCGAAATCGGCGCGAGTCACCACCTCGCCAGGCCGATTGGCCAGAAGCAGCAGGACATCCATTACCTTAGGCTCGAGGCGACTTACTCGATCGTCTCGCCTGACCTCCAGTGTCGCCGGATCGACCTGAAAATCGCCTATCTGCAGCAGGCTAGGGTGTGTTTCAGTTTCTGCACCAGCCAATTACGTGAGTCTCCCGCCCAACACGCGAAGAAGCTAAGTCTCTGTTTTTTATCTATTTCAAATAAAAAACGAAAGTTCTTCAACAATCCGGCAAGTGATTTTTCGGGTCCTGAACAAGGATTGCAGCACATGCGGCGCGCAGCCCCAAGTCTTCGCTGAAATGCCTAGCGTGAAGCATCTGTCCCGACGACCTTAAACGGAGGAAAGACGATGTCGAGAAACACATGGGTGGCCTTGGTTTTCAGCTTGTTGGGTATGGCCGCGTCGGCCGAGAACCTCGCCGTCCAATCCGCGGCGCAGCGCACAGACGCAGATGCCGAAGAACTGGCGAAGCTGCTAGCCATTGCGCGCAAGTCCAAGTCGGCAAGCCGCGAGTACTCTGCTGAACTGGACATCTCTAGGCATCCGTACATAGGCTCGGTTGACGCCCCTCTGGTCATGATTGAGTTCGGTAGTTACCAATGCGGTTTCTGCCGAAGGCATTTTGCCCACACCTTCCCCGAGCTACGAAGTGCCTACGTCGATACCGGCAAGCTCAGGTATGTCTTTTTCGATGTGGCGCTAGACAAAAGGCATCAGCACTCAGAAATAGCCGCCGAGTCTGCGCACTGTGCCAATGAGCAGGGCAAATTCCTGGCCTACCGAACGGCCCTGTTTGGCAGCAAAAAAGTGTCTTCCGAATGCATGTCCAAGCATGCCATCGCGGTCGGTCTCGACATCGAGAAACTCGAGCGCTGCGTTGAGACCGGACGGTATCGCGCTCAGTTGCAGGCCGACCGAATCCTCAGCCGAAAGCTCCAGGTGCGTGGAACGCCCAGTTTCTTCCTCGGTCGTCAGCATCCCAACGGCGACGGCGTGACTGTTGTTCGGCGCATCGGGGGCGCACGTTCTTCCGCGCTGTTCTCACAGCAACTCGACGCACTCTATGCCGGGTTGCCTACGGGCGGCGGTTCCGAGATCAGTGTGGCGGTTCCAGATAGCGAATGGCCCTAGTCCACCAATGAAGCGGATCGATTCACGACACCCGAAAGAACGCCTGCCCGCACGTTCATTCGGCAGAAAATAGCGGGTCCACTAGCAGGATGCGACGTGGGTCGCTGACTGCAGGAGCAACTACTCACTGGAGAAGGAGCGAGATATGAAAGACTTCAATAAAGCACTGGCTTTCGTTGCGGCCCTCGCCGCGGGGCCGGCAATGGCCGGGGCCGACGGCAAGGAATTGTTTGAGTATCACGGTTGTATCAATTGCCATGGCGCAGGGGCCAAAGAGCCGATCAGCAAGATGGTGCCGAAGCTCGCGGGTAAGCCACAGGAAGAGCTGTTCAAGAAAGCCAAGAAGATCCTGTCCGGTGAAGGTGAAACGGAAGAATCGAAGGTCATGCACGCGGCCTTCTACTCGCCGGCACAATGTGATGTGCCGCCCGACGACGCCGAGCTGGAGGCGATCACGACCTACATCTCGTCGGTGCAGTAGCAGGCGAGGCATTGCTCGGTCTGTCGGTCAGCGTGGCCGGCAGGCCGATCGCAGCCCAAGCTTGCGCAGGCTCCAGCGGGAGCCGGCTTAATGCGGTGGCCCATAGTGCGGTCGCCCACATGGATAGAAATCGAGGGGGTTAGTAGTTTTCCTGCATAACTGACAGAGGCTCGCACGATCTGCCGACATCGGTGGGAACGCAACAACGCCGGCCCGTGGTTAACGACCAGAGAGGGAAATCATGGCAAGCGCGGCTGTAAAAGGCGTCGTCGCCGTCTTGCTGTTTTCGATACACTTCGCGACCACGGCCTGGGCTAGCCCCTCAGAGTCGGGGCTCAGCCTGACCTGTAACGGTTGTCATGGTTGGAACGGGGTCAGTCAGGGCGCTAGCATCCCGTCGATTGCAGGGCTCAACGCCGACTACATGACGAAGGCGATGGAGCAGTTCATAACGGGCAAGCGGAGTGCGACGATCATGGATCGGATCGCCAAGGGCTATAAGGAGTATGAGCTGCACAAGTTCGCGTTGATCTTCGGGCTCTGAGCGCATTCTACAGTTCCATTGATTGATTGAGTGGTTCTCCTCGCCTCCAAGAGGACCCTTGATCCGCTGAACGAGGTGCAGCGGCTATTTTTCGGACAAGCCGCGGCTGTGTTTCGAAGCCAGACGTTAAGCGGTTTATCGAAACCGATCCGGTGGTGGTTGTGACGAAATCTCCCGCACTTGGTGGACGGTCTTTGCTACCGACCAGTTGCCGAGTCCTTTGACAAGGCATATCAGCGTTTTCGCAAGTTCCGCTAAGGGTCGACGGCCGCCAAGGGCATCGACGGCGCGATGTCTGCTTCGCTCGACGGAAGCAGTCATTGGATACCGTTCTCAGAATGACCGCTCGTGTTAAGGGTTGTCTGATGCCTGCCGTCGGCCGCGGGCGTATCGGTACCCGCATCACTTGAATGGCAGGCGTCGGACAAGCCTCAGGGGAGGAAACCGCGGGACGCTGAGCCGTGGCTGGGTTGATGCGCAAGGCTATGGGGATTTGAATCGGCGCTGGTGGGCATGAGGCGTCGGTGACGTTGGTGATGCAGGCAATGCCATTGCCGAAATGGTCTGTCGCAGGCCGCATAGAGGAAATGACCTGCGCGCCTCGCACGCAAAAATGCACGTTGTGATGGCCCGGCACAAAGGCAGCCGGTATCGGCACTGGCCGATTACGATACGACGCGCGATTTTGGCTGCGACTGGCGCTGACTGTCATGCAGCACCTCGCTGTGATGGCGGCGCACGGATCGGTTGTCCGCACACCAAGGTCTCGATGATGATCATCGGCGCACCACAGTCCGGGCAGACATAGGTCGGCTGTACGGGATCGGCTGAAGCTTCGCGGCAGAACCCGGCGTCGCCGCGAATCACGATCCGCGTCTTCGGCCAACGCCCACGGATCTGGCCGATACGTCAGTCACGGTCCGCGTGCTGACGGTCATGCGCGTGGATGAGTATTGACTGAGCCGGCAGCAATCAACGCTTCCGCGCGGACTTGCCATCATCCAAGCGAGTCGTCGGGGCGTTCGACATACACGCCATCGAGGTACGGTATATGGAGTGTCGGAGACCTATGGCGGAGTTACCGAATCAGCCTGGCTGAACACCATCTTTGCTTCTTCGTATGCCTCGTTGAACATCTCGATATTCTCGGTGAAGTAGGTCACAAAGGGTTGTGCTGTACGCGGCTCGACTTCGTAGATCTTTATGGGGTGGTAGCCCTCGCGTTGGATGAACTCCTTGGTGAACGCACCTCGTTCGAGGCACCGGTTGACCAGTTCGATTCGAAAGCGCTCACCCAGGTAGGCCGCATTGAAGGAGATCTCAGTCTTCAGATCCTCCTTCTCGCCGTAGGTTATGGGCATATCGTCGGTCCACCGGCTCTGGATCGGACGGGCCACGAAGATCTTCCTGGCACGACTCAGCTCGCTCAGCATCACCATCCGGAAGTAGGCGCCATCAACGGCGGTCCGTTCTTCGAAGCCATACTCGTATAGCCACAGTGCGCTCAACAGGCCTTCGGTTGTGATGGGAGCGTAGCGCGTGAGGTGGTGATCGGTCTGGCGGAAGCTGCTAGCACGCGCCGTCGGGATGTTCAGTAGCGCCTGTGCCCGGGGATTCAGGTAGACAGTCTCCAGACTTTCGGTCGGATCGTAGCTATTGAAGACGATGGCGATGTCGGCGTTGTCGAAATCGTCGCGAATGGCCTCCAGCGTCC
>JASFVZ010000297.1:0-4056 GCA_050049565.1 Chromatiaceae bacterium
GCTGTAGCGGCTGATCCGGGCGAAACCGGGATCGATCACATAGCGGATACCCGGCACGGTCAGCGAGGTCTCGGCGACATTGGTCGCGAGCACGATCCGCCGCCGCCCGCTCGGTGCGAAGACCCGTCCCTGTTCATTGGGGCTCAGACGGGCGTAGAGCGGGATGACCTCGCTATGCTGCAGCCTGTGCTTGCCCAGCGTCTCGGTCGTCTCGCGGATCTCGCGTTCGCCGGACAGGAACACCAGTATGTCGCCGCTGCCTTCGCGCTGCAGTTCGTCGATCGCATCGACGATCGCCTGCTGCATGGCCTCGTCGCGTTCACCGGCACCCGGCTCATCCGGCGGCTGGTAACGAAGCTCCACCGGGAAGGTCCGTCCCGATACCTCCACCACCGGGGCATCATCAAAGTGCCGCGCGAAGCGCTCGGGGTCGATCGTCGCTGAGGTGATGATGAGTTTCAGCTCCGGCCGGCGCCGCAGCAGCCGGTGCAGGTAGCCGAGCAGGAAATCGATATTGAGGCTGCGCTCGTGTGCCTCGTCGATGATCAGCGTGTCGTATTCGAGCAGGTCGCGGTCATGTCGGATCTCGGCCAGCAGCATGCCGTCGGTCATCAGCTTGACCCGGGTCGCATCGGCGACCTTGTCCCTGAACCGCACCTTGTAGCCGACCGCCGCGCCGACGGTCTGACCGAGTTCTCCGGCGATCCGACTGGCCAGGCTGCGGGCCGCGATCCGCCTCGGTTGGGTATGTCCGATACGCCCGAACACCCCGCGGCCGGCCTCGAGACAGAATTTCGGCAGCTGGGTCGATTTACCGGAACCGGTCTCACCGCATAGCACCAGGACCTGGTGCTGTTTGATCAGCCGCACGATCTCGTCGCGCCGCGCAACGATCGGCAGGTCGTCCGGATAACGGATCTCGCCGCAGGCATCGCGCCGGGCCGCGACGATGGTGCTGGAGGCCTGGTGCAATCGAGCCAGCAGCAGGCGCTCGTCGGTGTGCCCACGGTCGCCCGCAACCCGCTTCTCGAGCGCACGCAGGCGGCGGCGATCGCGCAGCAGACAGTCCTGGGGGAGTAGCTGTGAGTCGGGCACTTCGCGGAGAAAAATACGAGTGTATCAGCGCACAACACACCGAAAATCAACGTGTCTTCTCAAGATTTCCGGATCGACGCCACTATTGCAAAGGAGTACCCGCCCGGCGCCAAGCCGCCTGCGACCCGAAGACCTCCAGGAAACGGAACCGACCAACACCGTGCCGCCTGCCCAGAACAACCCGCTGAGTCGCCGCTACGACGTCAAGTTCGTCACGACGGTCGGCTTCGGGCTGGTGATCGGCATCCTGTTGTTCGCCATCATCGGCAGCTACCACACCAATAGTACGCACAACCGGACACTCGCCGAACTGGTGCAGGATGCGGATTCCAAGACCGTCCTGGCCTATGCGATGCGCGAGGCGATCAGCGAGCGGATCGACAGCCTCCAGGCCATGTTCCGGCAGGCGGATCTGTTCGAGCGCGATGCCGAAAAGATGCGGTTCTTCAGCCAGGCCAACGCGTACTCGCGGGCGCGGTTCGCGCTGATCGACCATCTCGAGTCCCCGGCAGAGAAGCAGATATTCGCGGCACTCGACAAGGCTGCCGCCCAGGGGGGACAAGCCAACGGCAGGGCCCTGGTCGTCCTGTTCGAACAACAACCGACCGATTCAGAGAAAGAACAGGTCGTCAAAACGGCGATCGAAGGGCATCTGGCGATGCTGGCTCATCTCGACGAGATGGTCCGCACCATCCACCAATCCACCCAGCAGCACATCAAGGGTGCCGCAGACGAGTTCAACGAGGCCTTCTGGATGGCCACCGTCCTCGGCGTGGTGGCATTCGTCATCGCCTTGTTCACTGCGGCCATGGTGATCGTCAATACCGGGGCCCGCAATCACCAGCTTACCCATCAGGCCGCGCATGATGTACTGACCGGGCTGCTGAACCGCCAGGCATTCGAGGAGGCCCTGCGACTGACCCTCGAAGAGAGCATCTTCGCGCCCGAGCACCACGCCCTGCTGTTGCTCGATCTCGATCGGTTCAAGGTGGTCAATGACACCTGTGGTCACCCCGCTGGCGATGCGCTGCTCAAGGCGTTGTCGGAGCATCTCTCCGCTCGGCTGCGGCACTCTGACGTACTGGCGCGACTCGGCGGGGACGAGTTCGGCGTCCTGCTGCGCTACACCGAACCGAAAGACGCAGAACGGGTCGCAGAAAAGCTGCGCGCAACGATCGAGGTGTTCGCGTTCTCCTGGCATGGTCATGTCTTCCGCATCGGTGCAAGCATCGGCATGGTCGCGTTCGGACAACACTCGGTCAGCCTGGACGAACTGCTCAACGCCGCGGATGCCTGCTGCTACTCGGCCAAGGAGGAAGGCCGCAACCGTGTCCATCACCGGCCAATCGACAATGCCGCGACCCAACGCCGCAGCGGCGAGATGCGCTGGCTCTCACGCATCCACCATGCCCTGGAACACGACGGCTTCGTGCTCTATGGCCAGATGATCAAGCCGCTGCGCCCGGCGCTCGATGACGGCCGACTGATCCTCGAGGTGCTGCTGCGCATGAGCGACGACGACGGACTCGGCATCATTCCACCGGGGCAGTTCCTGCCCGTTGCCGAGCGGTATGGCATTGTGCCGGATATCGATCGGCTGGTCGTCCGCAACGCGATCGCGTGGCTGGCGTCGCTCGGGCCGCAGGCCGGCAATGTAAGACTGAACATCAACATCTGCGGACCGGCCGCCTCGGACCCGCAGTTCCACCGGCATGTCCGCCAGTGCATCGAACAGCAGGGCGTTCCGCCGACGTCGCTGTGCTTCGAGATCACCGAATCGGACGCAATCCGCAGCCTGGCGAACGCCGCGGCGCTGATCGAGGGCCTGGGCGACCTGGGCTGCCGCTTTGCGCTGGATGACTTCGGCAGCGGCATGTCGTCATTCAACCAGCTGCGCCACCTGAAGATCGACTACCTCAAAATCGACGGCAGCTTCGTGCACAACATCGACCGCGACGACATCAACCGCTCGATGGTGGAGGCGATCAATACCATCGGGAAGAAGCTCGGTAAAAAAACGATCGCCGAATTCGTCGAAAATGCGCGGGTCAGGCGGATCCTCGAGGAGATCAACGTCGACTTCGCCCAGGGATTCGGCTTACACAAGCCCGAACCCCTGAGCCAGCTGCGGACGCTGATCCGCTACGCCGGACAAGGGAGATCAGAGGAGCGCTCGAGCGTCGCTTAGCCCGCAATGGGCGAAATGGGGGTCAGACCCCGTTAGGCGATATTGGGGGCAGACCCCGATTGGCCGTGGAAAACGGCGCTCAATGCTTGCCGCCTTTGAGCGCCGAGACCATCCCCTCGATAGTGTCCTTGGCATCACCAAAGATCAGCGAGGTGTTGTCTTTGTAGAACAGCAGATTGTCGACGCCCGAGTACCCGGGATTCATCGACCGCTTCAGGAAGTAGACCTGCTTCGAACGGCCGGCCTCGAGGATCGGCATGCCGTAGATCGGACTCGATGGGTCGTCCTTCGCAGCCGGGTTCACGACATCGTTGGCGCCGACCACCAGCGTTACGTCGGTCGACGCAAAGTCCGGGTTGATCTCATCCATCTCGAGCACGCGGTCGTAAGGAATATCCGCTTCGGCGAGCAGGACGTTCATATGGCCGGGCATGCGACCGGCGACGGGGTGCACCCCGAACTTGACCTCGACGCCATTGGCCTCGAGCAGTTCCATCATCTCTTTCAGGGCGTGTTGGGCCTGGGCGACCGCCATGCCATAGCCCGGCACGACGATCACGCGATTGGCATCCTCCATCCAGTAAACGGCATCCTCGACCGACGCCGACTTGATGCCCTTCTCCATCGCCGTTGCACCGGCGCTGGACGCGCCGCTCGATTCGCTGCCGAAGCCACCGAACACCACGTTGATGATCGACCGGTTCATCGCCCTGCACATGATGTAGGACAGGATCGCGCCGGAGAATCCAACCAGCGCGCCTACGATGATCAGC
>JASFVZ010000298.1:0-4055 GCA_050049565.1 Chromatiaceae bacterium
ACCACAACGGCTGGTGCTGTGGCTGGTCGTGCGTGAGCCCACCCGCGTGCGCTTCACGATCGAACCCGACCGGGCGCCGCCGCAGGAACGCCTACTCGAGCCCGGTCAGGCCGGCTGTCGACGGCTCGCAGCCGGCGAGCATCTGCACTACCTGTTGATCGATCTGCGCTTGGAAGACCCATTGCCGTTGGATCGTTGGATTGGCTACACGCTGGGTCTGCAGCGCCTCGCGACGCCCGATGCACCCTGGCTGCCGCATGCGGATTGGGCCCCGGACCTCGCCTACCCGGGCAAGGCCTTGCCCGGTTTCGTGCTGCCGTCGCGGGTCGGCAGCCTGTTGCATGGGTCGTGCCGCAAACCGCATCACGGGGGCGGCGACGGGCTGGTCGAGGCGGATCGCCTGCTGGGCGCGCTTGTCGAACGGCACACCGGGTCGGCTGACCAGGCAGCTGCAGGTTCGGTGGCACCGGATGCGCTACCCGCCTGGCCGTCGACACTGGCGCTGACCGGGGATCAGATCTATGCCGACGATGTTGCCGGCCCGATGCTGCGTGCGATCCACCAGGTCGTCGAGATGCTCGGACTGCCGCACGAGCCGCTGGCCGGCGGCGAATTGATCGGTGTGAACAGTTCACAGGCCCTGTACGCACACCCGGCCGGCTACTACCATCGCGAATCCCTGCTGCCTCGCCACAAGCGTAACTACGCCCTGGTCGAGGTGCTGTTCGGCGGGGTCGAGAAACCCGTATTCACCACTGACAGCGCCCACAACCACCTGATTACGCTCGGCGAGGTGCTGTCGATGTACCTGCTGGTCTGGTCACCGGCGCTGTGGTCGATGATCGAACTGGATCCGCCGGCGCAGCTGGACCCGGCCTCAGCGTCCCTCTACCGGGCGGAGCGCGTCGCGATCGAGGATTTCGTCGCCGGGCTGCCTGCTGTCCGCCGGCTGCTCGCGCACCTGCCAACCGCCATGATCTTCGACGATCACGACGTCACGGATGACTGGAACCTGAGCCGCGAATGGGAGGAGGTGGCCTATGGCCATCCGTTCTCGAAGCGGCTTATCGGTAACGCACTGTTCGGCTATCTGCTGAACCAGGCATGGGGCAACGACCCGGACGCTTTCGATGATGGCTTGCTGGACCGGGTCCAGGCCACGCTCGCCGCCCCGGGCGGCCGGCTGCACGACGAACTGGTCGACCGGCTGCTGCGTTTCGACCACTGGCACTACACCTGGCCGACCTCGCCGCCGCTGGTGGTCATCGACAGTCGGACCCATCGCTGGCGCTCGGAGTCGGCGGCGCGCAAACCGTCCGGCCTGATGGACTGGGAGGCCCTGACCGATCTGCAGCAGACGCTGCGTGGCCTGCCGGCCGTGCTGCTCGTATCGCCCGCGCCGATCTTCGGCGTCAAGCTGATCGAGACCATACAGCGGGTCTTCACCTGGTTCGGACAGCCATTGATGGTGGATGCCGAGAACTGGATGGCCCACCCGGGTGCCGCCCATGCGATCCTCAACATCTTCCGCCATCCAAAGACCCCGCAGCACTTCGTCGTCCTGTCCG
Source organism: Chromatiaceae bacterium (assembly GCA_050049565.1). Lineage (GTDB taxonomy): Bacteria > Pseudomonadota > Gammaproteobacteria > Chromatiales > Chromatiaceae > Thiosocius. Next base: position 1,569 of record JASFVZ010000298.1, read on the forward strand.
GCGACGTGCATTACTCGTTCGTCTATGACGTCGAACTGCGTGGTCGGGTCCGTGGACCGGACATCTGGCAGATCTGCAGCAGCGCGCTGCGCAACGAGTTCCCGGCACGCCTGCTCGATTGGCTGGATCGTGCCAACCGCTGGCTGTACTCGCCGCGCTCGCCACTGAACTGGCTGACCCGCCGACGTCACATGCGCGTCATCCCACGCAAGCCCGAGGGCACGTCATCCGGGCGTCGATTGCTCAACGGCAGCGGTATCGGCCTGGTCGAACTCGACGCGCAGGGGGTGCCGTGGCGGATCCGCGAGCTGATGGCCGACGGTCGGGCCGTGTTGTTCTCGCGGCGCGAGGCGGAATCCCGATGGGATTGAGTATTCAGCGCCGACGGGCGGTGGAAAAGGCACCCCTGGTAGAGGGGGTTCACGCCTGGGCGAGTGCTCGAGCCGACCGCATATGCAGTCGCCGGAAAGCCAGCAACGCGGCGATCAGCAGGCCGCATTCGACACCGAAAGCGGTCCCATACGCCAGCAACGCCATGTGACCGGTCAGCAGGTTCATCAGGTCGACGATGCCAGCCCCAATCAGGTTGGCCAGTGCCCGACCCAGTTGGAAACCGAGTCCCCATACGCCGAGCAGCAGACCGGCGCTGCGGGCATTGGTGAGTTCCATCGCCTGGGCCAGAAGGCTGGCCGCCGCCAGGCCGCTGCTCAGACCGAGTGCGACCACGACCAGTTGCAGCAGCAACGGGCTGCCGATGACCCCGGCCAGCACGACCAGTGCGAACAGCGGCAGCAACAGCCCGATCCCCAGGCGATACAGGCGAGCCAGTCCCAGCCATGGAATCAGGGCCAGGCCAGACAGCAGGATCGCCGCGAGAGCGCCGATCCCCCAGAACATGGTCAGTTGGGTCGTGGCGGCGACATCCATGCCGAGCACGAGACCGGCATAAGGTTCCATCAGCACGTCCTGCATCTGAGTGCCGAGTACCGTGAGCAGGATGACCGCGAAGAACAGCCGCGCCTGCGGGTCGTCCCAGACCAACCTACGGAAGCTGTGCCAGAACGCCGTGTCCCGGGCACGTGCGGTGGCCTCGCGCAGCAGCGCGGTGCGCGGTTCCTGACCGACGGCGCCAATCACGGACAGCAGGACAGACAGTGCTGCCACCAACGCGACGACCAGCACCAGGCGCTCTTCGCTGTAGGGCTGCAGGGCCAGTGACAGCAGACCTGCGCCGATCACCAGCCCCGAGATCTTGACCACCTCGTAGAGGTTGGCGGCGCGTGCGCGCGGTACACCGGCTGCGAACCGATCGGTGAGCAGGGCCTGGAAGGTGTTACCGGTCAGGTTGCGCCCAACGCCGTAGAGCAGCAGCCCGAGCAGGATCAGCGCACTGCCGACGCTGAGCAGGGCCGGTGTACCCACCACCAGTGCGACCGACAGCGCGACCCCACTGCCCGACAGCAGGGCGCCGAGGATCAGGTACGGCTCGCGCCGTCGCCCGCCGATCGGATAGGCGTCGGACAGGTGGCCGAGCCAGATGCGCACCGGCGAGACCAGCAGTGGGACCGCCAGGAACAGCCCTGCCAGGATGACCGGCAGCCCAAGCTCCACCACCATTACGCGGTTGATCAGGCTCCCGGCGAGGATCGAGAGCAGGGTCAGGCTAAGCGGCAGCCCCGCCAGTCGGATCAGCTGCAGCGGGCGATTGATGTTCGGGGCCATGGGCTAGCGAAAGGGTCTAGGCTCGTTGTCGGCCCGATCGAAATGGCCATGCTGGAGGAAGAACAGGCTCTGCGCGATTACCTCGTCGGCGTCCATGATGAACGGGTGCGAGTGGGGCACGACCAGAAAGTCGCTCATGCCCTCGACCTTAGCGCGTTCCACCGAGACCTTGCCGTCATGCTCGCCGGGAAACTCGTCCGAGAGCCAACCGTCGAAAAACGCATGGCGATTGCCGGTGATGATGCCCAACGGAAAGTTCACCGGGCCCAATTGCGCGGGCAGGCCCTCAGGCCCCGTTGTCAGCTGCTGACCGGCCGGACCGTTCAGCCACCGGTACACCGCCACGTCCTTCAAGTCGTCCGCGGCCTCGCTGCCCTGGTTGGGGGGCTCAGCATCACCACCCGCCCCAGCTGAGCCAGGTCGTTGCGTTTCAGGAAATAGCGCACCAGGATGCCGCCCATCGAGTGCGTTATGAAATGCAAGCGGTAGGCATTGGCTGCGCGACAGTCTTGGATAGCCCGGGGAATGACGTCTTCGGCGAGCTCCTCGATCGGGTGGTCGCGTGAGGGATAGCCGATGTTCACCGTTACATAGCCCGCTTCGGTCGCTGCTTCCTCCAACTCGCGAAGGGAGTGCTCAGTGCGCCCCAGGCCATGCAGGAGGACGACGCATTCCTTCGCCGTCGATGATATCTCGGCTGGAAGTGGAAGCGGTCCCAGCAGCAGTGCTATGACAAGTGGACAGAGCTTGCTCGCGTGCATGACG
>JASFVZ010000299.1:0-4053 GCA_050049565.1 Chromatiaceae bacterium
TCGGCAGACGCCATCCTGCGCCGATGTCCCGATCGTCGTGGTCACCTGTGTCGAGGATCAAAACACCAAGTACCGTGCACTCGAGGCCGGGGCGACCGATTTCCTGACCAAGCCTATCGACCATCACGAGTGCCGCGCCCGTTGTCGGAATCTGCTGAAGCTGCGACAGCAACAGTCGATCATCCGGGACCGTGCCCGCTGGCTCGAAAAGGAGATCGCGGAAAAGACCCAGGAGTTGCGCCTCCGCGAGCGTGAGACGCTGCTGCGTCTCGCCAAGGCGGGCGAATTCAGAGACAGTGACACCAATGGCCATGTGATTCGCATGGCCATTACGGCGCGCCTGATCGCCGAGACGCTCGGTAAAGACACCCACTACTGCGACGTCATAGAGCATGCGGCCCCGATGCACGATATCGGGAAGATCGGCATCCCCGACAAGGTATTGCTCAAGCCCGGCAAGCTCGATGCCCAGGAACGCTCGGTCATGATGCAGCACGCCCGTATCGGCTACGACATCCTGCGCGACAGCCCGTCGGAGTTCCTGCAGTACGGCGCCACGATTGCCTGGTGCCATCATGAGCGTTTCGATGGTAAAGGCTATCCGGAGGGTCTGCGCGGCGAGGACATCCCCCTCGAGGCCCGGATCGTCGCGATCGCCGATGTCTTCGACGCCCTGCTCTCGGAGCGCCCGTACAAGCCGCCTTGGCCGCTCGAACGCGCATTGGAGGAGATTTCCAACGAGTCAGGCCGTCACTTCGACCCCGCCTGCGTCGAGGCCCTGCTGATCAACCTCGAGATGATCCTCGCCTCACGCGGCATGCACACTTTCTCCACCAAGCCCCATGCCGGGTAGACAACGGATGTTATGGCCCAGGTCGGTACTCTCATCAGGTTCCTGACGAAACGCCGCAGCGCCTTCGATGCTGAGCTCGAGCAGGGATTGCTGAGGATCGGTGTGCTCTCGGCGATCGTGCTGTACCTGGCCGGCGCCCTGCTCTTCGAACCCACCAAGCTTCACCATCTGGCCCTTGCCTCGACGGTCCTGTTTCTCTTCATCGCTTTCGGACTGTTGGTATGGATCGCCGCCGGGAAACCCGAAAGCCGGGTCCGCAAGGTCGTCGGGGTTGTCTGTGATATCGGTGAGACCACTTACGGCCTGCTGATGTTCGGCCCAACGACTGCGCCGCTCTACGTGGTCTATCTCTGGGTCATCTTCGGTAACGGCTTCCGGTTCGGTACGCCCTACCTTGTCCTGGCGACGACGCTCAGTACCCTGGGATTCGCGACCGTAATAGCCGTTCACGCTTACTGGCACGACCACCTGCCGCTCGGTATCGGGCTGTTGATCGGACTGGTGATACTGCCCGCCTATGTCGCGATGCTTCTGACCCGGCTGAATCTTGCCAAGCAGCAGGCGATCGAGGCCAACCAGGCGAAATCGCGTTTCCTCGCCACCATGAGTCATGAGCTGAGAACACCGTTGAACGGTGTCATTGGCATCGTTGACCTGCTGCGGGCCACACCACTGAACCGGGAACAGGAGGACTACGCGCGCACGATCAGCGTGTCCGCGAAGAGCCTGCTCGATCTGATCACTGACGTCTTGGATATCTCGAAGGTTGAGGCTGGCAAGATGTCGCTCGAGCCGGTCGACTTCGACTTGCATCGGCTGGTCAGCAATACCGCCCGGATGATGGCCGCAACGGCCGCGGGCAAGGGATTGAGCTTCCATCACCGTATCTCTCCGGAGCTGCCCTATTCCCTGCATGGCAGTGCCCATCACGTCCAGCAGGTACTCGTCAACCTGGTCGGCAATGCGATCAAGTTCACCGACTCGGGACATGTCGACGTAATTGTCTCGCGCGCCCCGCAGATCCAATCAGATGGTTCAACCTGGGTGAGGTTCGAGGTCCGGGATACCGGGATCGGCATTTCACCCGAGGCCCGGGAGCGCATCTTCGAGCGCTTTGTCCAGGCAGACGGGTCGACGACCCGCCGCTATGGCGGCACCGGTCTGGGTGTCACGATCAGCAAGCAACTGGTCGAGTTGATGGGCGGTTCCATCGGCGTCGAAAGCGACCAGGGTCACGGGAGTACCTTCTGGTTCGAGCTTCCGTTCGAGGTCGTCGAGCCGATCCGTGAACCCAGGGCGGAAGGCCAGACCCTGTCGGACAGCCGCGTACTCCTGATCGCAGGCGACACCAGCGACAGCGCGGGGCTGATAAAGCTGCTGACCGGTTGGAACGTGAGCGTGCAACGCCGTGGCAGCCTGGCGCAGGCGATCGCCGAGTTGGTGAACGCAGCGAATCAACACAAGCCCTATGACACTGTGATCGTCGATCGGCATGAGGTCATGATCGACCACAGCCACCTCCTCGACGCCGTCAAGAATGACCGCTCGCTGCAGCAAACCCCGTTCATACTGATATCGCAGCCGGCACCGAATGCAGACTGGAAGCAGCAGATGCTCGACGCTGGATTCTCAGTCGTCCTCGAGACACCGCTGGACAAGACCCTGCTGTTCAACGCACTGCATGCGGTCTATGTGAGTGCGATAGAAGATCCCCAGGTCGCCAAGTTCATCGAGCACTATTCGCGCGATCGGCGTTTTGCGCAGCCACTGGAGATCCTGGTCGCCGAGGACAACGAGACAAACCAGAAGGTCGTACGCGGCATCCTCGAAAAGGCGGGGCATCGGGTCTATCTCGTGAACGACGGTGAGCAGGCCCTCGACGCACTTGAAAACCATCGCTTCGATATCGCATTGCTCGACCTGCAGATGCCGGTCATGGATGGCCTGGAGGCCCTCAAGATCTACCGATTCACCCACACCAACGCAATGAACACGCCGATCGTCATGTTGTCAGCGGACGTGACGTCTGAAGTCCGCAAGGAATGCAGGGAGGCGGGTGCTGCGGCCTTTCTCGCCAAACCGATCCAGGCCCGGGTCCTGCTGGAGTCCTTGCACGACGTCCTGGGCACCGATGTCGCGACCAGGACGACCGATGACCACTCGGCCGAATCGCCGCCGGTAACGCCGCCGCTGACCGACGAACTGCTCGACCCGGAGAGACTCCGGGAACTCGAGGAACTGGGCTCCGGGCTCGACTTCCTCAGTGAGTTGATCGAAGGGTTCGACAAGGACGTCGAGTTGATGCTGCAGACGCTGGAACGTGCGCTTACCGACGACACGACCAAAATGTTCCGCGAGGTTGCCCACGCGCTGAAGGGAAGTGCCGGAAGCGTGGGCGCCAGTCGTCTATTTGCCTTGGCGAGTCGGGCGTGTCTCGTCAGCGATCGCGATTTTGCACGCATCGCGCCCATTGCGCTGGACGCGATGCGTGCTACGTCGTTCGACACCCTCGACGCGCTGAAAGACTACCTGGACAAGCGCCGGGACCTAGCCGCTCGCAACAAGCCTCGACCCTGATACCCGGGCGTCTTCGGCATTGGCCGCAGTCTTCAACCGATCTTGCGACCGCGCCAGGCGCTCCATGATCTTCAGGTCACGCTGGTTCAGTCTCAACGCGGCGTCAACCCAGATCATCGCGATATCCTCGAGTTCCTTGTAACTGACCGGATTCACGGCCTTTCGGACCTGCTGCATCGCGATCGTCGCATTCGGCGAACGTCTCTGGCGCGCCGCGATGAACTCGCGGACGGCTGCATCGCCCTGACCGGGTTCGGCCAGGATATCAATCAGACCGAGCTCGTGAAGCTCGTCTGCCTTCCAGGTCTTGCCGCTCAGGATGACACGCTCCGCTTCATTGGCGCCAAGCCGTCGCGACAGAAAACTGAACGCGCCCATACCTGGAAACAGATTGAAGAGCACCTCGGGCAGGCCCATCTGGATGCCGCGCTCGGCCACCACGACGTTGGCCGCCAACGCCCCTTCCATACCGCCGCCAAGCGCCGTCCCCTGAACGAGACTGATCGTCGTCACCGGTTGACCATAACCGGTGGACACCTTGAAGGATGCATCGATGCAGGCCCGCGCGTATGCCTCGAGCATGTCCCGGTCCTGTCTCTTGATCAGTTCCCGGAACAGCTCCA
>JASFVZ010000300.1:0-4052 GCA_050049565.1 Chromatiaceae bacterium
CGCCGGGAACCACTTGGACTCGTACTCTTCGCCAAGGCCATTCTGGGTGTAGGTCTTGAGGTGCAGGAAGTAGGCACCGACCGGACCATAACCGTCTTTGAAGCGAGCCAGGACGATGCGGTTCTCCATCTGGGTCATCTTCGCGCCGGCGCCGATCAGCAGACCGTAGGCCGAGCCGGAAGACCAAGGAGCGTACCAGACACGGCCCGCGCCCTCGCCGACCGAACGCGGCTTGTAGATGTTCGAGGCACCACCGGCACCGACGATGACGGTCTTGGACTTGAATACGTGGTAGTTGCCGGTACGGACGTTGAAGCCGACGGCGCCGGCTACGCGGTTCTCCTTGGCCTCGTCCATCAGCAGGTGGGTGACGCAGATCCGGTTGAAGACCTTGTCGGCCGACTTCTTCGCCGCCTCTGCGACGATCGGCTTGTAGGACTCACCGTGGATCATGATCTGCCACCGGCCCTCGCGCTGGTAGGCACCGGTCTTGGGGTTGCGCATCAGCGGCAGGCCCCACTCTTCGAACTGGTGAACTGCCGAGTCGACGTGGCGGGCCATGTCAAACAGCAGGTCCTCGCGAACCATGCCCATCAGGTCGATGCGCGCATAGCGGACGTGGTCTTCCGGGTTGTTCTCGCCGAAGCGGGTACCCATGTAGCAGTTGATCGCGTACAGGCCCTGCGCCACAGCGCCGGAGCGGTCGATGTTTGCCTTCTCGGCGATGACGATCTTCTTGTCCTGACCCCAGTAGCGCGCCTCCCAGGCGGCACCGGTACCGCCCAGCCCAGCGCCGGCGACCAGGATATCGATATCGTCTTCTACGATTGTCTTGTAAGCCATTAGTAAGCCTCCACACCTTCGACAAGTTTCAGACCATTGGACTTGAGGGTGTGGATATCACCATCGTCCATTCGGATGTACTTCGGTTCGTTGAACAGCAGCTGGCTGGCACGCTGCTCCGCGGATGGCGCGGGCACATCCTTGAGCTGCGGGATGTGCTTGCCCCACGGCTTGGTCGTGATCGGCGCGAGCAGGTTCATGTCCTTCTTGCCGTTGCGGAACTTGATCCGCCAGGCGATGACACCCTTCTCCTCGTCGCGGATGACGCGGACCGAGTGTCCGAGTGGTGCGAAGTCGGCATAACCGCGCACGTCGATGGCGTGGTGCGGACAGGCCTTGACGCACGAGTAGCACTCCCAGCACATGTTGGGCTCAATGTTGTAGGCGCGACGCGTGACCTTGTCGATGTGCATGATGTCCGAAGGACAGATGTCGACACAGTGCCCGCAACCGTCACAACGGGTCATGTATACAAATGTTGGCATGAGATTCTCCTAACCTTTTGTGACTGGGTGATCAGTAGTGTTGGGGCTGTTCGCGCTTGATGCCCAGACCCATGTATTCCGGGTTGTCGCCCATGTACTCCGGGATGTCCGGGTAGCGGGTCTTGGTCTCCGAAGCGGACAGCTCGGGGACGTCCGGCAGGTTCTCCTGCGACCCGTCCGCACGGGTGACCTTCTTCTGAAACGCGGCGGCCGGCTTGAAGAACATGTGCGCGAACTTAGACCAGAGCACCGTGCTGAACAACGTCGTGCTGGCGATGATGAATAGGACAAAGAACAGCGTGGTAAGGGCACCGCCGCCCGTCGACTGGAAGAACGACCAGAGCAGACCGAAGGTCGACATGGCGAGCAGCGAGACGATGAAGATGTCGCCCTGCGTCAGGCGGTACCAGACCTGGCCCTCGGCTGAGACGTCGACGCGGATCTTGAACCAGAACCAGTAGCCGCCGACGGCGAGTGACAGCGCACCCAGGTGCCACAGGAACGGCCAGATGCCGGCGCTTGCTGAGGTCGGGTAACCGAAGATCAGGACCGCGGTGGCGACGACCATGACGATGAAGCCGTACATGGTCATCAGGTGGGAGAGACGGCGATTCTTGTTTTCGAACTCGGCCGACAGCAGAACCTCGTTGGTCAGCGTCTTGATCGCCAGTCCGGCTTTCTCGCCACCGCCGACGGTGCGACGGGCGTTCTTTTCGGCCTTCTTCGCGTTCTCGAAGAAGTACTTGGCACTGCCCTTGTGTATTACATCGAGGATCGTGCCCCCGATGACCAGCAGCACCATCAGGACGACATAGCCCTGCATGGCAGCCACGGGGATGAACGAGGACAGCTCGGCAAACGGGTTGATGTTTAACATGTCTTGAGTCCTTCAGCTGCGTTACGGTGGCGGGAAGGTACTCACTTCTATTACCGTTTTCTACTCACTGTTTTTTCGCGCCCCATAAAGCAGGCTAATTTTTTTTAGCAATTCCTTATTTTTCAATGCGTTGAATTAGAACATTATTATGTTGTTCTGGTTGTGTCCGGCCTTTGTTTCGAACAAGGCGCCTCTTGCGGGTGCTGCGGGCAAGCAAATGAATGATAATCAATTGCGTTAACCCGCCTTCGACAACGCCGGACACAGGCGGGTCAGCGGGTCGCGGGAGCGGCTTGGATGCGCCGTTATTCGGCGAGCCCGGCCATCAGAAAATCGACTGTGACCTGACCGCCGCCGGGCAGTTTTCAATCAGTCGCGATCGAAAGGATCGTCCGACAACAGGACGGCAAGATAGGGGGCATAGGTCAGCACGGCACCCTGCTCCGCACCCAGGTCACCGAACACCTCGGCGACCCTGCTCAGATTGGCGTACTCCTCCGGCGCCGTGCGCAACGTCTCGAGTGCCGCGATCAGGGATGCGCAGCGTTCCGACCCCAGGTGGGTCTGCAGCATGTGAATCGCCGTTTCGACCTCGGCGACATTGACCTTGCGATGGCCGGGCATGACCCGGCCGTCAGGCCCATCGAACTCGGGCGGCTCTTCATAGGAATTGCCCGCCAGTCCCGCAGGCGGCTCGGTCGGACGCAGGCCGGAGAAGGCGTTGTACTCGGCAAGCGCCTGTTGCTTGAGCGTCGTGACGAAGGCGTTGAAGGTCTGCGGGTCGGGCTTGGCCAGCCGCAGCGACACGAGCGGTTCACCGTTGACCCGGCTCACGAAGGCGAGGCTCGACTTGTCGATCACCGGCTCCGGGTTCAGCACCGTCAGCATGATGCTCAAACGCTCTTCCTTGAACGGCGTCTTGACCCGCACGTTCAGCTGTTCGCCGTCGATCTCGTACTCGTGCGTACCGCGAAAGAGTTGCCGTTGAACCAGTTTGCTTGCCATCAGTTTTCCGTAATCCCGCGGCGGTCTAGCGGGCCAGGTCACGATCGCCGGTGAAGGCGCCGTATTCCTCGCCGATCTTCGTCTTCAGCGTCTCGACGAAGGCATTGAATGACGCGGGGTCCGGCTTGTCGACGACCAGCGACAGCATTGGGCCGCATTTGACGCGGCCGTAGAACTCCAGGCGGTCCTTGTTGAGGACGGGTTCGGGGTTCAGTGTTGCCAGCACGAAATCCAGCACCTTCCTGCCTTTCAACGGCCCGCTGGTCGTTACGCGCAGCAGGTCGTCGACGATCTCGTATTCCTGCGTGCCGTGCAGCAGGCTCTTCTGGGTCAGTTTGTCGGTCATGTGCCATCACCCGTTTGTGACGCGCCGCATGGTATCGCGGATAAGAGGTCGCGGTGTCTTTGGCTGCGATTTGCCGGGTAATTGCACCACCCACACCGGGTCGAGATTGCGGCGCCGAAGCGACACTGTTGTAATCGAATGAAGCCACTATCGGGACCCCGCATGATCAAGACCTACTCGCAGCGTTTGACGCCACCCTTCTCCGGAATGGTGCAGATTGCCGAGTCGGAACGCGCGCGGGCGCTCACGATGGATGGCCATACCTGGGAGATCCATTTTCGACATGCGACGGCCGGCGACGGGCGCTCGGGCCCGCACCTGCATTCGCACGGCTATCGACGGGTGGCGCATGTCCGGCAGAGCGACATGGCGAGCATCTCGGACCAGGGCACGCAGGACGGCCGCGAGATCGACGAACGGATCCTGGAACTGACCCGCTTCCTGACCCAGATCGAACTGCCCTTTCCCGCCGCCGATGATTACGAGTACTGGCTAC
>JASFVZ010000042.1:0-9159 GCA_050049565.1 Chromatiaceae bacterium
GTCTACAGGGATGAGGCAGACGCGGTCTATCGCAAGATCCTGGTAAGACGTCACCGTCTGGTTGGCATTATCGGCATCGGCGAATGGCCGGAGACCGTTCGCCTGCAAACAACGATAGGACGGTCGGAGACGATCTGGCCATGGCAGGTACTGCGTTTCGTCCGCACCGGCCGTATCTGGCCGGCGTCCGACGGTCAGGGCGTTTCAACCTGGCCGGCGGCAAGCGTCGTGTGTCAGTGCACCGGTGTCACGCGAGGCACCATCTCCGAGGCCATCACGCTCGGCGCCTGCGATGCGGCACTCGTGGCCCGTCGCACGGGTGCGAGCACGGTCTGTGGCTCCTGCAAACCACTGGTCGCGGAACTGCTGGGGAACAGTCAGGCACCTGACCCGGTGCCGATGCACAGAACCCTGATGGTCGGCGCCACGATTGCATTGCTGGGTGCACTGGCCTTCTTCCTGCTTCCCGCGGTGCCCTACGCGGACAGTGTCCAGCATGCGTGGCACTGGGATGTCCTTTGGCGCGAGCAGCTGTTCAAGCAGATCAGCGGCTTTGGTGTCCTCGGCCTGTTCGTCGTCGGCCTCGCGGTATCGATCCGTAAACGCAGCAAGGTGCTGGACCGGGCCGGGCGTTTCGATGGCTGGCGAATGGCGCATGTGCTGATCGGCATCCTGGTCATCGTCGGGCTGGTCGCACATACGGGCCTGCGCATGGGCAACGGCCTCAACTTCCTGTTGATGGCGAGCTTCAGCGTGATGCTGTTGCTCGGCGCCATCACGACGGCGGTGATCGCGTTGGAGCACAAGGTCGACGCCGACATGGCGCTGCGCCTGCGGCGCCAGTCGAACTGGCTGCATATCCTGCTCTTCTGGCCGGTGCCCGCCCTGCTGGGTTGGCACATCTTCAAGACCTATTGGTTCTGAGCGATCGATATGAAGAAGGTGCCGACACGTGTCTATTGGCTGGCCTGGCTGCTCGGGAGCTTCGCGGCGGCAACGGCATTGGGTTACACGCTGTTCGAGGGTCGCGACAAGACCGTCTTCATGCCCGGCGCGCTCAGCCCGGGTCATCACCAGCTCGCCGACAGCTGTGACACCTGTCATACCGACGGCTTCGGTGGCGGTGAGCTGCTGCAGGACGCCTGTGTCGCCTGCCACGGTGACGTTCGGGTCAAGCCGTTCGATTCGCATCCGCGGGCCAAATTCACCGATCCGCGTAATGCCGACCGTCTCGAGAAGGTCGATGCGCTGCATTGCGTCACCTGTCACACCGAGCATCGACCGGAGATCACGGCGAAGAACGGTGTAACCCAACCGCGCGACGTCTGCTTTCACTGCCACGTCGATGTCGCCCAGGAGCGGCCTTCGCACAAAGGCATGTCGTTCGATAGCTGCACCAATGCCGGATGCCACAACTTTCACAACAATCGGGCGCTCTACACCGACTTCCTGGTCAAGCACATGGATGACCCGGTCACGCGTCCGCGGCCGCGGGTACCGCAGCGGGAGTTTGCCGAGGTGCTCGACGAGATCCTCGAATACCCGCGCGACCGGTATCCGGTCGAGCCGCTGACCCTGGCCGATGCCGATGCGCCCGAGGGCAAGGCCAGCGACACCGGTGTCGTCGAGGACTGGCTCACGACCTCACACGCGTCGGCCGGTGTGAACTGCAGCGCCTGTCACCAGCCGCGCGGTGCCGATGGAACCCCTGGCGCCTGGCAGGACAGCCCGGGCATGCAGGCCTGTGCAAGCTGCCATGCGGTCGAGGTCGAGCGATTCGGTGACGGCAAGCACGGCATGCGGCTGGCCCTCGGGCTCTCCCCGATGCAGCCGGTCGATGCCCGCCTGCCGATGAAGCAGGATGCTGCGCACCGCGACCTTACCTGCAACAGCTGTCACGGCGCCCATCGCTATGACACCCAGAGCGCTGCGGTGGAGGCCTGCCTGCAGTGTCACGACGACCGGCATTCCATCGCCTATGAGGGTACTGCGCACCATGATCTCTGGCGCGCGGAACAGAGTGGCGAGCTGGCGCCCGGCAGTGGTGTGTCCTGTGCGACCTGCCATATGCCCCGGATCGATGTCGACGTCAGCGACTGGATGAGCCGCAAGGTCGTCGAACACAACCAGAGCGCCACGCTTTCACCCAACAGCAAGATGATCCGTCCGGCCTGCCTGCATTGCCACGGCCTGGGCTTCGCGATCGATGCACTGGCCGATGAAGGTCTGATCGAACGCAATTTCGACGCCCATCCGACCGTGACCGTCGACAGTGTCGCGCTGGCCCGTGCCGACCAGGCGCGCTACCTGCGCGAGCGCGAGGCGGCAAGTCAATGAGTTTCTGAAGCCGGCGTGATGCCGGCGTAACCGTTCCTCTGAACAACAGCAGCAATAGGTGCAACGATGAAGCAAAGCAGCAAGCGATTGATGGGTATTTCGATGGTTGGTGTACTGACCGTTTCCGCAGGTATGGCCCTGGCGACCGACGATGTGGCCGACAAGCCGATGATCACGCCGAAGGCGATGGCCGATGCACTGCACCTGGTCATGGACTCCGACCGCACGGTCTACACACGCAAGATCGTGAACCGCCTCGTGAAGAAGGAGAAGGTTATCAAGGCAAGCGAGCATTACGGAGACGACAAGGCGCTGGTGTTGCCGGCACAGATGTTCCGTTACGGCTCCGAGCTGGTTTCCAAGCGCGCGGAGAAGCTGCCGGACGTGAAGTTCAGCTACTCGCTGCAGTCGCTCTGGCCGGTCAACAAACAGAACGCACCGAAGACCGAAGCCGAGAAGGTCGGGCTCAAGTACGTCGCGGACAACAAGGGTGAGAACTACTACACCGTGGAAGAGCTGGGCGGCACCAAGTACTTCACCGCAGTCTACGCAGACACAGCCGTCGCCCCGGTCTGCGTCTCGTGCCACAACGACCACAAGGATTCGCCGCGCCGTGATTTCAAGATCGGCGAGGTGATGGGCGGCGTGGTGATCCGGATCCCGGTCGAAGGCTGACCGTATGCATGGACGATTCGGCATCGTTGTACTGCTGGCCGCTGCTAGCAGCGTCGGTCTGGCGGATGACAGCGGCTATACGCATTTCGACGGTGAACATCTGGCGCAGGGACGCGCCGTCTGGCTGGCGAACTGCGAGGGTTGTCACGGCTACGGAACCGCCGGTGCGCCGATCCCGATGGTGCCGGATGACTGGCAGGCCCGACTTGAGAAACCCCGCGCAGTGCTCTATCGACATGCCATCGAGGGGTTCTTCGGCCCCGACGACACCATGATGCCGCCGCGCGGCGGCAATGAATCATTGACTGATAGCGAGGTGCGAGCCGCCGTTGATTACATGGCAGAACTCGCTGATTCTTATTTTCTGAAAGCGGAGCAATCGAAATGACACCCGAACACAAGCAACTGGTTAAAGACTCCTGGGCGAAAGTCCTGCCGATCAAGGAAACGGCCGCCGATCTCTTTTACGGACGGCTCTTCGAGACCTACCCGGAGGTCAGGCCGCTCTTCAAGGGCGACATGAAGGAGCAGGGCCGCAAGCTGATGGCGATGCTGAATACCGCGGTCAACAGCCTCGACAACATCGAGGGGCTGATCGGTCCGCTGAAACACTCGGGCAAGGCGCATGCCGGCTATGGGGTCAAAGCGGAAGACTACGACAAGGTCGGCGCGTCCTTTCTCTGGACCCTCGAGAAGGGTCTGGGCGACGCCTTCACGCCGGACGTCAAGGAGGCCTGGACCGTGGTCTACACCACGGTTGCGGGCGTGATGATCGAAGGCGCCGAGTATCCGCAGACCGAACAGTCGGTCGCGTCCTGAGTCGATCGCTGTGGTGTGGGGCAAGGTCATGCCTCCGCGCCACGGCGGTGGCCGGAAAAGCGCCCTGGTGCTCGGCGCTGGAGCCGCACCGAGCAGCGAGGGACCTGGCCAAAACTACAAGGGTGCAGATTTTCGGCGAGTTCCACGAAGACGCACCATGCCGGCGCGTGCAAGGGTCGCGAGGGTCGGGCCGATGGCCGTTTACTGGTCGGAGGAATCAGTGGGTCGGTGGATAAAGTTATCGGGAAATCAGATAGATAACTCTCCGCTTTGATATTCGAGCATCAATAGATGCTGAATTTGGCATAGCGGTTGCAGGCTAACTACCAGCGCGGCGAAGGCCTCTTGGTCATCTATCCAACGGCGGATAGGCCAGGGCCTCCCGGATAAAGCGGTCTTCGAGACCGGCTAAGCAAGAGACAACGGCGTCTCGCCCTCAACGCAACAGCTGCGTGTGAGGACGAGACGTTTTTTTTTAATCGATGAGATCGAGGTCTGAGTAATGAGTGATTCGAGACGCACCCTGACGCGGCGCGGCTTTGTGACGCGCAGCCTGCTGGGTTTGGGTTTGGCCGCGGTAATCGGCGGCTTTGCCGTGACCGCGTCTGCCGAGGTCGGCTACCCGGAAAAAGAGGAACTGAAGTTTGGCTTCATCAAGCTGACGGACATGGCGCCGCTCGCGATCGCTTATGAGAAAGGCTACTTCGAGGACGAGGGCCTCTATGTGACCCTTGAGGCGCAGGCCAACTGGAAGGTCCTGCTCGACGGGGTCATCACAGGCCAGCTCGATGGCGCCCATATGCTTGCCGGCCAGCCGCTTGCCGCAACGATCGGTTTTGGGACCAAGGCACATATCGTTACCCCGTTCTCGATGGACCTGAACGGCAACGGCATCACTGTCTCCAACGAAGTCTGGGAGAAGATGAAGCCGCATGTGCCGAAGATGGCCGACGGCAGACCGCAGCATCCGATCAAGGCGGACTACCTGAAACCGGTGGTCGAGGAATTCAAGGCCGACGGCCGGCCGTTCAAGATGGGGATGGTCTTCCCTGTCTCCACCCACAATTACGAGCTGCGCTATTGGTTGGCGGCCGGTGGAATCCATCCGGGCTACTACGCCCCTCACAAGGGAGACATCGCCGGCACCATCGACGCCGAGGCGTTGCTATCGGTGACCCCGCCGCCACAGATGCCGGCAACGCTCGAGGCCGGCACTATCTACGGCTATTGCGTCGGCGAACCCTGGAACCAGCAGGCCGTGTTCAAGGGTATCGGGGTGCCTGTGATCACCGACTACCAGATCTGGAAGAACAATCCGGAGAAGGTCTTCGGGATGACCAAGGAGTTCACCGAGAAGTACCCGAACACCACCGTGCGTGTCGTCAAGGCGCTTCTGCGTGCAGCGAAGTGGCTCGATGACGACAACAACGCCAACCGCCCGGAAGCGGTGAAGTACCTGTCCCAACCCAATTATGTCGGTGCCGACTACGACGTCATCGCGAACTCGATGACCGGTACGTTCGAGTTCGAAAAAGGCGACAAGCGCGAGATCCCGGATTTCAATGTGTTCTTCCGCTACAACGCGACCTATCCCTACTACTCGGACGCCGTCTGGTATCTGACTCAGATGCGTCGTTGGGGCCAGATCGCGGAACCGAAGGCGGACAGCTGGTACGACGAGGTCGCCAAGTCGGTCTACCGCCCCGACATCTACGAAATAGCCGCAAAGGAACTGATCGCCGAAGGGTACATGACCGCGGACGAGTTCCCGGACTTCGTCACCGAGACCGGTTACCGCGCGCCTCAGACCGAGTTCATCGACGGTGTCACCTTCGATGGCACGAAACCCAACGAGTACCTCACGTCCTTCCCGATCGGGCTCAAGGGCGACACGGTGCTGTAATCCGTCTGGCGCGACGGGGACCCCCGTCGCGCGATGCAAGTCGACAAGGAGCTTGAGATGTCAGGCCTGGCGCAGAAACGAAGTACTTACGACAACGTCGCCTTGAACAGGACGCTGGCCTTTTTGTCCGGCGACCGCCTGGTGCGCATGACCAACACCTTGACCCGCAGCGTGCTGGTTCCGATTGCGGCCCTGCTGGTCTTCCTGATGCTGTGGACGGCCGGTGCCAAACAGGTGCAGACCTCGCTGGGCGAGCTGCCCGGCCCGCCGCAGGTCTGGGAGCAGTCGATCGCCCTGTACCAGGAACACCAGGCCGAACGTGACAAAGAGGCGGCGTTCGATGAGCGGATGGCCGAGCGAATCGCGAAGGCCGAGGCCGCAGGGCAGCCCCCGGAGCGGATCGAACGCATGAAGGCCCGGCAATACACGGGACCGGCCACCTTCATCGACCAGATCTTCACCAGCCTGTTGACCGTCATGACGGGCTTCGTGATTGCCACATTGATCGCGATCCCGCTGGGCATCCTGATCGGCATGAGCCCGACGATGTATCAGGCGTTCAACCCGATCATCCAGTTGTTCAAACCGGTGTCCCCGTTAGCCTGGCTGCCGCTGGTGACTATGGTCGTCTCGGCGGTCTATGTCTCGGACGACCCCTGGTTCTCGAAGTCGTTCCTGAACTCGGCAATAACGGTGACGCTCTGTTGCCTTTGGCCGACCATCATCAACACCGCGGTCGGTGTGTCCGGCGTCAGCAAGGACCTGATCAATGTCAGCCGCGTGCTGCGACTCAACTGGTTTACCAAGACCCTCAAGATAATCCTGCCGTCATCGTTGCCGATGATGTTCACCGGCATGCGCCTGTCACTCGGGATCGGCTGGATGGTGCTGATCGCGGCCGAGATGCTGGCCCAGAATCCGGGGCTTGGGAAGTTCGTCTGGGATGAGTTTCAGAACGGTAGTTCGAACTCGCTCGCGCGGATCATGGTCGCGGTGCTGGCCATCGGTTTCATCGGTTTCCTGCTCGACCGCGGCATGTTGATGGCGCAGCGCACTTTCTCCTGGGACAAGAACGCGGTGTTGCGCTAACCCGACCCACGACAGAGACGTAAAACGCATGAACAGCTATCTCAGTATCGATCACATCAGCATCACCTTCCCGACCGACAATGGTCCACTGAACGTGCTAAGGGACGTGGATCTGAAGGTGCAGCAGGGCGAGTTCATTTCGTTGATCGGCCACTCCGGCTGCGGAAAGTCCACGGTGCTGAATATTGTTGCCGGGCTCTTGAATGCCACCGAAGGGGGCGTGCTGCTGGAGAACAAGGAGGTCAACGAGCCGGGCCCGGACCGTGCGGTGGTGTTTCAGAACCATTCACTGCTGCCCTGGCTCACGGTCTACGACAATGTGCGTCTCGCGGTGGACAAGGTGTTCAAGCGCACCAAGACCAAGCAGGAGCGCGACGAATGGACCCGTCACAATCTCGAGCTGGTGCACATGTCGCATGCGCTCGATCGCAAGCCGGATGAGATATCCGGCGGCATGAAGCAGCGGGTCGGCATCGCGCGTGCCCTGTCGATGGAGCCCAAGGTGCTGTTGATGGACGAACCGTTCGGGGCGCTGGACTCGTTGACGCGCACCCATATGCAGGACTCGCTGATGGAGATCCAGGCGCGTCTGAACAACACCGTGCTGATGATCACCCACGACGTGGATGAGGCCGTCCTGCTGTCCGACCGCATCGTGATGATGACCAACGGGCCGTCTGCGACGGTCGGTGAGATTCTCGACATCAATCTGGAGCGGCCGCGAGACCGGCTGGCGCTGGCCGAGGACCAGGCTTACAACCACTACCGTGCCGAAGTCGTGAAGTTCCTGCACGAACGGCACACCGCGACGGCCACGCCCGTCGCTAAGGCGCCGGCGCCTGTTCCCGAGAACATCGTGCCGCTGCCGGTCGGTGAGAAGGGCGCAAGGCGTAGAGGCAGTCGTCTCGAGAAACGCAGTCTGCGGCTGGGCTTCGTGCCACTGACCGACTGTGCGCCGCTGGCGATCGCCAGCGAAAAGGGGCTGTTTGCGCAGCATGGCCTGGATGTCGAACTGTCCCGTGAATCCTCGTGGGCGAACATTCGGGACAAGGTCAGCACGGGCATGCTGGACGGGGCACAGATGCTCGCGGCGATGCCCCTGGCGGCATCGTTGGACAGCCTGCGCAGCCAACCCATGGTCACTGCCTTGAGTCTCGACCTCAACGGCAACGCGGTCACGCTCTCGAAGGAGCTGTACGGCCGGATGGTCGCGACTGGCCGCGATGACCTCGAGACCGCCGCGGGCGCCGCCCGGGCACTGAAGGCCGTGATCGATCAGGATCGGGCCGCCGGCAGGCCGAAACTGAGTTTCGCGGTGGTCTTCCCGCAGTCGTCGCACAACTACCTGTTGCGCTACTGGATGGCCGATGCCGGCATCGACCCGGACCGGGACGTGCGCCTGATCGTGGTGCCGCCGCCGCAGGTGGGCCATTACCTGCGGGCCGGAATGATCGCGGGGTGTTGCGTCGGCGAGCCCTGGAACACGCTTGCCGTCAGCGAAGGCCTCGGGCGCATTGTCGTGACCAGCTACGACATCTGGAACAACCATCCCGAGAAGGTCTTTGCGGTCACCCGGAACTGGGCGCAGAGCAACCCGAACACGCATAAGGCCGTGGTCAAGGCGCTGCTCGAGGCCTGTGTCTGGCTCGATGATCCGGTGAACCGGCCGGAGACCTGCGAACTCTTGAGCCAGGGGCGCTATGTCAACGTGCCGATCGATGTACTCGAGAAGTCCCTGACCGGCACGCTGCTGGTCTCGTCGGAGACTGCACCGAGGTCGGCGCCGGATTACAACGTGTTCCACCGTTATGCCGCGAACTACCCGTGGCGTTCCCACGCGGTCTGGTTCCTTTCGCAGATGTTGCGCTGGGGCGAGATCGAGGACCCGCGTGAGATCGGGAAGTATGCCAATGCGGTCTACCAGCCCGCGGTCTACCGTGACGCCGCGGATGCACTGGGCATCGCCGCGCCGGTGATCGACCAAAAGGCCGAGGGCGAGCACCCGGGGCCATGGCGCCTCGCCACGGACGCAGGCGAGATCCCGATGGGTGCCGACCGTTTCATGGACGGCCGGGCCTTCGATCCGTCGTCACCCGGGGAATATGTCAGCGGGTTCGCGTTGACGCGGTGGCCGGCAAACGGTGAGTCGGAGGTGGTGCCGCCGAACGTTGAATTGAACACCAATATAGAGCGCGCGCTCTGAATCTGCATCGATCGTGGGAGTGAAGCCAATGAAACAGAGACTGGTCATGATCGGTAACGGCATGGCGGGGGTGCGTACGCTCGAAGAGATGCTGAAGCTGACACCGGAGCGCTATGAGATCACGGTATTCGGC
>JASFVZ010000301.1:0-4038 GCA_050049565.1 Chromatiaceae bacterium
GCCGAGGTGCTGCCCGGCGACGCGCCGAGCAACGAGGCGCCGAGCAGCGTGGCGATCCCGCTCAACGCCGTCGCGGCAGGCCCGGACGGGGCCCCGCGTGTCTGGGTGGTGGACCCCGAAACCGACCGGGTAGCCGCCCGTGCGGTGTCAGTCGGTCCTGTGCAGGGCAGCAACATCATCGTGCTCGAGGGACTCCGGATCGGTGAGCGCATCGTCACGGCCGGACTGGGCCACCTGCGTGAAGGCATGTGGGTCAGGCCGCTCTGAGTCGACGACTGCCCAATGAATCTCGCTGAGTACACGCTGCGCAGGGAAACCATCGCCTGGCTCACCTGCATCCTGATCCTGGCGGGCGGTTACATCGCTTACCAGGAACTCGGGCGCTTCGAAGACCCGGAGTTCGTCATTCGACAGGCCGTCATCAGTACGCCCTATCCCGGCGCCCTGCCGAACCAGGTCGCCAAGGAGGTGACCGATGTCATCGAACGGGCTGTTCAGCAGTTACAGGAGTTGGAGGAGGTCACCTCGGTCTCGAGGATGGGCAGTTCGCTGGTCAAGGTCGAGATCAAGATGGCCTTCGCTAAGACCAAGGACGATCTCGAGCAGGTCTGGGACAAGCTGCGGCGCAAGGTGGCCGACGTGCAACGGCAGTTGCCACCCGGCGCCGGCCCCTCGTTCGTCAACGACGATTTCGGCGATGTCTACGCCCTGTTCTTCGCGGTGACCGGTGACGGTTACACCCTCACCCAGATCGATGATTACGTCGACACCCTGGAGCGCGAACTCGTCCTGGTCCCCGGCGTGGGCCGGGTAGCGACGCTCGGGGCGCCGCAAGAGGCGATCTTCGTCGAGATCGCCGCGGCCAAGGCCGCCCAACTGGGGCTGCCGCTCGATCAGATCTATCAGGTCCTGCGCCAGCAAAACCTGTTGTCTGCCGCCGGTGATCTATTGGTGGGCACACAGCGCGTACCGGTCAGTCCGACCGGCCAGATCGACTCGGTCGATGCGATCGCCAACCTCGTTCTCGGAACGGCCGAAGGCGATCGGGTGATATTCCTGAAAGACGTCGCTACGGTGACACGGGATGTCATCGAACCGCCCAAGGCCCTGGTCAGCTATGACGGTCAGCCGGCAATCGGTCTTGGCGTTTCCCAGGTCTCGGGTGGCAACGTCGTCGATATGGGCGACGCGGTCCGTGCACGTCTCAACGATCTCGACTCGCTTCGACCGATCGGCATGGAGCTGAATACCGTGTCCTACCAGTCGGATTCGGTGCGCGCCGCAGTCGATGGATTTGTCGCCAACCTGATTGCAGCAGTGGTCATCGTGGTGTTCGTACTGGTGGTCTTCATGGGACTACGCAGCGGCCTGATCGTCGGCACGATCCTGCTGTTGACGGTCGCCGGCACACTGATCGCCATGCACCTCGATGGCATTGCCATGCAGCGCATCTCACTGGGCGCCCTGATCATCGCGTTGGGCATGCTGGTCGACAACGCCATCGTCGTGACCGACGGCATCCTGGTAAGGACCAAACGCGGAGAAGACCCGGCCAAGGCGGCCAGCAAGGTCGTCGAGGCAACCAAGTGGCCCCTGCTCGGCGGCACCGCCGTCGGGGTTCTCGCTTTCAGTGCCATCGGCCTGTCTCCGACCGAAATGGGTGAGTATGCCGGGTCATTGTTCTGGGTCATCCTGTACTCGATGCTGTTGAGTTGGCTGTTCGCGGTCACGTTGACGCCGTTGTTTTGCGTGCGCTTCCTCAAGGTCAAGGTCAGCCCGCCCGGGACCCCTGAATCGCACCCGGTTCTCGAGCGTTATCGCGGCCTGCTTCATGGCGTCCTGCGTTATCGACTGGTCACCGGTGTTGCACTGCTTGCGCTGCTCGGAGGCGCCCTGTTCGGCTTCGGTTTCGTGACGCCGGGATTCATGCCCGAGTCCGCGCGTCCACAGTTCGTTGTCGACATGTACCTGCCGCAAGGCACGGACATCCGCACGACGGCCGAACAACTCGCCCAGGCCGGGGAGTACGTCCGCAGCAAAACCGGGGTCGCGCACGTCAGCCGCTTTGTCGGCCAAGGCGCGCTGCGTTTCATGCTGACCTACTCACCGGAGGATCCCAACAGCAGCTATGGCCAGTTACTCGTCGATGTCGACGACCCGACAATCATCACGAAACTGGTCGCCGAATTGCAGGACGAGTTGGCAGCGCGACACCCGGAGGCCGACGTCAAGGTCTGGAAGTTCATGCTCGGGCGCGGCGGCGGCAAAAAGATCGAGGCCGCGTTCCGCGGACCGGACCCCGGCGTCCTGCGGGAACTCGCCGAGCAGGCCAAATCCATCATGGCAGCGGATCCCGGCGCCATGGCCATCCAGGACGACTGGCGACAGAAGGTGCCCGCACTCCGTCCGGCAGTCGACGAGGTCGCGGCACAACGTGCCGGCGTCGATGTGGCCCAGATCAGCAGCGCGCTCAATCGCACGCTCAGCGGCCAGCAGGTCGGCGTCTACCGGGAAGACGACACCCTGGTACCCATCATCTCGCGCGCGCCGGAGGACGAGCGGCTGGATGCGGCACAGCTCGAGAACGTGCTGGTGTACAGCCCCACTGCCCAGCGTCACTTGCCGATCGGTCAACTCATCGATGGGGTTGAGGCCGTCTGGGTCGACGCCATCATTCGGCGGGTCAATGGTTTCCCGACGATCAAGGCCCAGGCTGACCCGCTGCCAGGCGAGCAGTCCGCGCCACTGCTGGCCCGTCTGCGGCCGGCTATCGAGGCCATCGACCTGCCACCGGGCTACGTGCTCGAGTGGGAGGGGGAGTACAAGGCGTCCCGCGAGGCCAACGAGGGACTGGCGCTTTCCGCGCCGTTTGGCTTCACTGCGATGGTGTTGGCGGTCGTCGTCATGTTCAACGCGCTGCGTCAGCCGTTGGTGATCTGGTTGACCGCGCCCCTGGCCCTGATCGGCGTGACGGTCGGCCTTCTGCTGTTCAGGGTCCCGTTCGAGTTCATGGCGATACTCGGCTTCCTGAGCCTGATCGGCATGCTGGTGAAGAACTCGATCGTGCTCGTCGACGAGGCCGACTCAGAGATACGGGCCGGCAAACAGAAGCTCACGGCGGTCACCGACGCGGCCGTCAGTCGCGCGCGCCCCGTGTTTCTCGGTGCACTGACGACAATACTCGGCGTGGCGCCGCTGCTGGCCGACCCCTTCTTCAAAAGCATGGCAGTCACCATCATGTTCGGTCTGGCGTTCGCCACCGTGCTGACATTGATCGTCGTGCCGTTGCTGTATGCTGCGCTGTTCCGGATCCCCAGTCATGCCTGACCCTATTCCGCTGGAGCACGCACGGCGACTTGGACGTCAGCGCGTCAACCGAAGCGCGTCCTCTCCAGACGCGCCACCGTCGGATCCGGCAAAGCCTGCCGCGACCCTGCCGGGGCGCATCAAGCCAGGAAACAGCCCTCCCGCGCGTCGATGTTCCCGCCGACTGGCAGTGGACCGAACCGCATTCTATCTCAGGCGGCAAATCGCTCAGTTGCGCCAACCCGGAGCGCTGCGCCGTAATCTGTATATCGAACCGAATCAAGCTTGAATCGACAAGGGCTCAGGCTGGGCGCCACTGATAGCCTGTGGCGGATAACCTACTGACCGGTGCCACGGGCGCCGCCAACGCAGGGGAACCTTATGCGAGCATGGGGCAGGGCCGACTTTTCATATTGCTTGTTGCTGGCTCTTTGCGCCCTGGTCGTGGCGCCGGCCATGGCCCAGGAAAGTGAAGAGGGTCTCAGCTTTGAAGAGCAGGCCACGGCCCTCAATACCGAGATCCAGGCCTTCATCAAAGACGCCGAGGAGTTCAGAGCGCGCTCCGAGGACGCCGAGGAGACCTTCGCCCGAATCCTGCTGCGGCGATCGGAAGACGCCGGGCTGCTGGCCATCGAGAAGACACACGACCTGGCCCGGCTGGTTATAGAGCGCGAAGCCGAGGGGCAAGATCCAGGTCCATGGCGCGACCGTGCGACAGGTTTGCTCGATGGC
>JASFVZ010000043.1:0-9131 GCA_050049565.1 Chromatiaceae bacterium
GTTCGCGTCAGATGAACTGCGTCGGGTCCAGCCCGTACTGGCGAGGGTCCACCGCGCTGACGACGCGGTCGGTCTCGGTTCGGGAAAGCTCGAGGTCGACCGGCCGCTCGTAATGCTTGTGTTTGCGGTTGTAGACGATCCGCACGACAGGCTCGATCAGTTTCTCACCCTGATCGATCACGATACCGACGCGGCCGGATTCGAGGGCCACGGTCGCACCGACCGGATAGATGCCGATGCAGCGCACGAAACGCTGCACCAGTGCATCATCGAAGTGATCGGGACTCCACTCCACCAGCTTCTTCATCGCCAGCGTCGGCTCCCAGGCGTTCTTGTAGACCCGCACCGAGGTGAGGGCATCATAGACGTCGACGATTGCCGACATCCGACCGGTCAGGCTGATAGTGGCGCCACCCTTGCCCAATGGATAGCCGGTGCCGTCCATGCGCTCATGATGCAGCAGCGCGACGTCCAGCGCGGCCTGTGAGATCCCCGGCAGACCCTGCAGCAGCTGCCTGCTGAAGGTGACGTGATCGCGCATCTGCGCGAATTCCTGTTGGTTGAGCCTATCGGGCTTGTTCAACACGTTCTGCGGCACCAGCGATTTACCGATGTCGTGCACGAGGCCGCCGATCGCCACATCGTGGATCTGCTGCTCGGGCAGGTCCATCTCGCGCGCGAAGGTCACCATCAGCGCGGAAACACCCACGCAGTGCATGAAGGTGTACTCGTCCTTGGTCTTGATGCGTGAGATGCCGGACAGGGCATGCGGGTTGCGAAAGGCCGACTGCACCATCCGCTCGGCGAGCGGGTCGAGTAAAGCGACGTCGACCTGCTTGCCGCTTCGCGTCGACGACATCAGGTTGCGCACGACCGTCGTGGTCTCCCGGTACAGCGCGCGGGCACGCTCCAGCTCGACGGCCGCAGGCACGGTCGCCTGCCTGGTCTCGGCGTCCCGGTCGAGACTCCCGAGCTGTCTCTCGACGTCCGCCTTGACCGCCTCGAGATCGAGACCCGCCTGTATATCGTTGCCCCGCGTCGTGTCGATGTAGACCTGTCGCAGGCCGGCACTGGCGATCCGTTGGATCGTCTGTTCGTCTTTGACGAGAAAATGCGACGCGAAGAAGGGATGATCCATCCAGCCTGCGTCCAGGTCATGGACGTACATCCCGATCCGCAGCGCAGACGTGCTGATCTTCTTGATCATGATCCTCTGCCCTTCCCTGTCACTACGTCACTACGCGTCGTCTGATCGCGAGGCCGCTCAGGCCTGCAACACGCTGCGCATCTCATCCACCTGCGCCTTGGCATCGTGCAGGATCTCCAGGCTGCGCTCGGGACTTGCATCATCACCCAGCACCCGTTGGATGGCGCTGATCTCCTCCAGAGGAGGAAGTTGCGCGAGTCGACGCTTGCGCAGGTATTCGTGGACCTGCGCCACGATCAGCAGGTCGGTGAAATCCGCGTCGCCCGCATGTGTACGCTGCCAATTCTCGGCATCGCGCGCCGCAGCCACTACCGGAGGTGCAAACCGCCATTCGCGCAGAATCATCGCACCAAGCTCGCCGCGCATCCGGGCTATCGTCAACTCCAGGGTCTCGGGATCTGCTGCGAGCTGCGGGTATTCGCCCGCATGGTTGAGGATCGGTATCACGCCGACGTCGTGAACCAGTCCAATCAGCAGGGCCTGCTCGGGGTCGAGCCGTCCGTTCTCGCGCGCCAGCACGAAACATAAGGCAGCAATCTGCGAACTGTGTTTCCACAGTTCTTTCAGTCGCTTGCCGATCAGCTTGTCCTTGGTCCGGAACACCTCGCGCAGCGCGAAGGTCATGACGAGTTGGCGGGCGCTGTGCATTCCCAGTCGAACGATCGCCGCCGCGGTCTTCTCGACCGGATCAAGGCCGCCATACAGGGCACTGTTGGCTGCCTTGAGCAACTTGGCGGCCATCGCGGGATCCGATTCCACCAGGCGGGCGATCGTCTTGGCGTCGCTCGACTCGTCGTCGATCGAACGCCGGATACGCAACGCCAGATCGGGCAGGCTAGGAAGGATCGCGGCATCTTCCTTGAGGTCCCGGTACAGATGGAAGCTGAGCTTCGACTCGGCCTCGCGGCGCTGCTCCTCTTCCGGCGTCGCGACAGTGATGGCTTCGGGGTCCCTGACCTGCGTCGTGCAACCCGCCGCACTCAGTACCAGGTCGGGAATCCGGATCCCACTGACGGGACCCAGGGCCCTGACGCCGAACAGGCGGGGCCGGAGATTCGCGATCGGCATCTTGCCGGTCTGGGCGTCGATCGTGACGGCCTTTTTCTGTCCGTCGGCGGCCTGCAACTCGATCTCACCGGAATGGAGAAAGTAGGTGTAGCCGTCATCGCTCGCGCGCTCGATGATCAGCTTTCCCTCTGACGCCAGGACGGGTTCGACCGCTTCCGCCACCACCTCGACCTGCCAGGGCGGCAAATCGGCGAACATCGGGATATGTGCGAGTTCGTCGGGGATCCGCGGGTGCGTGGCCATGCCAACTTAGCGGCATCCGGCCGGGATGGTTGAGTTGTCCGCCGGGCTTGGCCGGTGGGTATTCAGTCGGCGAGGAAACGGAAGCGGGTCCTGAGCTGGCCTTCGAACACGGCCTCCGCGTCAACCACTCCCGGGACAGTCGAGACGCTGAAGCCGGGCTGGTCTGCCGGCGTGAAGTCGGCGAGCGTCAGCCGGTCCGGATACTCAATGCGTAGCGAGACCCGCATCGGGTAGTAGCCATCGAGGAACCGGCGCATATAGGGGCCATTCTGCAACTCGTACACACCGTCTTCGATCTCGACCAGCGCGCGGGTTTCACCGTACAGACACACCATGGACTCATCGCCCACCCCACGCAGTTGCACGGTGTTGCCTCGCGCGACAGCGGTGTCCATGTTCTCGTAGCGCGTGACCTCGAGGGCACGTGAGCGTTCGGGATGAAAGACGATCTGGGCCGCGGAAACACGGTCGAGGTGATGGTGACACTGCTCGAGCTTCACCCAACCGTCGTGCAGCGACGAAGCCGTCACCCGGATCCGGTTCTTGTGATGATGCACGGGCGTACCCAGCGGGTCGGCCAGGAAAGCCAACTCGCCTTCGTTGACGCGGGCGATGCGCTGCTGGAGGTCGAATTCCGACGTAGCCCACGAGGGCCAACCATCGTCACCCGCTTCAGTCGACAGCGCCGACGCGGGCAGCAGGCACAAGACCAGTAACAGCCGCATGGCGACGATCTGCTTTAAAAGCATCCCGCGTATCCTGATTTCGTAAGCTCTCCACGAGGGTACGGCCAGCACCCGGCGTCCCAAGCCTGCACCGAGTGCGGATATCTGCCGGCGTTGTCAGGAGCCTGGGCGATGGGCGGCGGTTGCCCGTTTGACGTCGTCGAAGATGCTGACCAGATCGCGGTGCCAGCGCGCCAGCTGGATCTGCACGGCCTCATCGGCGAAAAACGGCGCCAGGGCCTCGGGATTCAGCGCGCTGAGCAGGGTCTCGTCGCGCTCGGCGATCACTGCGAGTTTCAGAGGGAGATGGGAGACGAGTTCCGGATGATTCGCACTGATGCGCCGTACCTCTTCCGGCTTGCCGAAGAACACGACCTGGTAAAAGTCGGATTTGTAGCCGGCATCGCCGAGCCCGGTGTCACAGGTCTGTCGATGGGCGATGCGATAGCCGTGCTCCTCGATACTGGTTTCGACGTAGGCGATCACCACCTCGGCCGCCAGTGACACCCGCCCCAGCAGCATACCGTCGGCGGCAACGGGCGGCGACAGTGCCATGACCAGGATCCAGGGCAGCCAACGGCCGGTCACAGTGTGGCCTCCTCGATGATCTCGGCGAAGCTCTCCTCCATCTGATCCCAGAGGCCGATCAACTCGTCGTTGTTGAACCAGCGCGAGACGACCCGGAGGTTGGGCACCGCCAGCATGACCTCGCCGCCGGGCTGCTCCATGACGGTGATCCGGCAGGGCAGGACCACGCCGAGCCGGGGTTCGATCTTCAGCATGCCGTAGAGCAGATTGAAGTTGCAGAAGCGAATCCCGACCTGGCGCTGGTTCACGCTGAATTCGTCATACAGCCCCTGCTCGAGGAAGCGATCCGGGAAGATCCGGAAGTTTGCACCGCTCAGCGCGGCCTTGAGGTTTTTCAGCGTCGTTTCGAAGTCGTAGGGCGACGCATACAGCCGGGTCGGCCGCTCATCGGCGGACAGCGCGGGCTTCGTACTCTTGCCTGATTCGAAGGTGCGCACGTAGGCAACGACGTCGCGAATCTCTTCGGCGCTGAGCTTGCCGCGGCCGAACGCCGGCATGCCCGACGACTTGCGACCGACAGTGATCGAGTGCTCGATCAGGCGGTCCGGGGCCGACGCCAGGAACCCCGGGTTGGATATCGATGCCGGCATCACCAGGAAGGCGCGCTCACGTGACAGGGTGATGCCGGTCCCCTCGCCCTCACCCTCGCCGTCCGCGCCATGGCATTCCAGACAGTGTTCGTCGTACAGGCGCCCACCGTTGGCGGTATCGCCCTGAATCGGTTCATCGCCGAACACCATCGCCTGCGTCCCGGATCGCTCGCGCAGGTAACGGACGATGGCATCGACCTGGGCATCGCTCATCCGTTGGTAGGCCGGCATCACACGGCCGGGGCGACCCAGGCGGATCGTGCGGCGCAGGTAGTCATCTGAGACGTCTTCGAGCTTGTCGCTCGACAGCGGCAACCCGATACCGCCCTCGCCGTCGAACTGGTGACAGGCGGCACAGTGGGCCTCGTAGAGCGCGCCGCCGTCGGGCGCCGCCAACGCGATGTTGGCGAGGACGATCAGCGACCCGGCCAACAGGCCCTTCGATAGGGTTCTGCGCATCATTTCTACCCTGGGTCCGAACCACTCAGGACACATCGGCGAGGTCACCACGCGCCTGAAGCCAGGACTTGCGATCGGCGGAGCGCTTCTTGGCCAGCAGCATGTCCATCATCTTGTTCGTGTCATCGCCCTGCTCGACGACCAGTTGCACCAGCCGCCGGGTGTCGGGATGTATCGTGGTCTCCCGCAACTGCTGCGGATTCATCTCGCCGAGCCCTTTGAACCGCTGAACGGTGATCTTGCCCCTGATCTTGTCTGCGGCGATGCGATCGAGGACGCCCTGGCGTTCATGCTCGTCCAGGGCGTAGAAGACCTGTTTCCCGACGTCGATCCGGAACAATGGCGGCATCGCTACGAATACATGGCCTTCGTGTACCAGTTTGCGGAAGTGCCGGACGAACAGGGCGCACAGCAGGGTCGCGATATGCGCGCCGTCGGAATCGGCGTCGGCCAGGATGCAGATCTTGCCAAAGCGCAGCTTCGACAGGTCGTCGCTGCCCGGCTCGACCCCGATCGCCACCGAGATATCGTGTACTTCCTGCGAGGCCAGCACCTCGGCCGAATCGATCTCCCAGGTGTTCAGGATCTTGCCGCGCAGCGGCATGATCGCCTGAAAGTTCCGATCCCGCGCCTGCTTGGCCGAGCCGCCCGCCGAGTCCCCCTCGACCAGGAACAGCTCGGTGCGCGACGGGTCATCGGACAGACAGTCAGCCAGCTTGCCCGGCAACGCCGGTCCCTGGGTCACCTTCTTCCGAATCACTTTGCGCCCGGCGCGCTGTCTGGCCTGGGCCGCATTGATCGCGAGTTCGGCGATCTGTTCGCCTAGCTCGGTATGCTGGTTGAGCCACAGCCCGAACGCATCTTTCACCACGCCGGTCACGAACGGTGCGCATTCGCGCGACGACAGGCGCTCCTTGGTCTGGCCGGAAAACTGCGGGTCCCGGAGTTTCACCGATAACACGTAGCTGACCTGGTTCCAGACATCGTCCGGCGCGAGTTTCACACCGCGCGGCAGCAGGTTGCGGAACTCGCAGAACTCACGAACCGCATCGGTCAGCCCGGTCCGCAATCCGTTGACGTGGGTGCCGCCCTGGGCGGTCGGGATCAGGTTGACGTAGCTCTCGGTGACCGCCTCGCCACCTTCCGGCATCCATACCACTGCCCAATCCGCCGCTTCGTCGTTGCCCGTACTCGAACCGACGAACGGGGTCTCCGGCAGGCAAAGCGCGCCCTGCAGCGCGTCGACGAGGTAGTCTCGGAGACCGTCTTCGTAGCACCACTCGTCGTGGTCGGTCTCGCCTTCCCGGAAGAAGCGTATGAGCAGACCGGGGCACAGCACGGCCTTGGCCCGTAGCAGGTGTCGCAGCTGACGCACGCTGATCTTGGCAGAGTCGAAGAACGCCGGATCCGGCCAGAAGTGCAGCCGCGTGCCGGTATTTCCCCGACCGACAGTCCCGACCTGCTCAAGGTCGGACACCTTCTGGCCGTTGGCGAAGGCCATGTTGTACTCGACGCCACCGCGCTTGACCCAGACCTCAAGATGCTTGGAAAGCGCATTGACCACCGACACGCCGACGCCATGCAGACCGCCGGAGAACTGGTAGCTCTTGTTCGAGAACTTGCCCCCGGCATGCAGCTTGGTCAGGATGACCTCGACACCGGGGATTCCCTGTTGCGGATGGATGTCGACCGGCATGCCGCGGCCATCGTCGCTGACCTCGACTGACCCGTCCCTGAACAGGCGCACGTCGATGCGTTTCGCGTGGCCGGCGATGGCCTCGTCGACGCTGTTGTCGATCACCTCCTGGGCAAGATGATTGGGGCGCGTGGTATCGGTATACATGCCGGGGCGCTTGCGCACCGGCTCGAGCCCGCTGAGTACTTCGATCGCGGCGGCATCGTAGCCCGTCATGTCGTTCGTCTGACCTCCTGGAAGCGCCCGCCAGGTTCAGCGGGAGAGCATCGAATTGCGCGGTTGACCGGCTCGCACTGCCCGCTGGATCTCGTCTGGCGAGCGCGGACCGCGGAATCGGCACAGGTAGCCCTGCATCAGGAAATGGCGATAGCGGCTCCCCGGTTCCTCCCGTGCCAGGCGCCAGGCCGAGCGCTTGGCCGGCGTCACCGGTGGCTTGCGCTGCGGGGTCGCATACCCGTAGATCCGGTATTCGCCGGTGCTGCAGCGAAAGCCTTCGTAGGACCCATTATCGACGCCGTGGGAGCTGCGCAGGTAGACCCACATCCGTATCACCCTGTCGTTCGGATCAACCTTGACGCGCGCCGTGTCGAGGTAGAGTTTCAGGCCGGGCGGCAGGCCCTTGACATCAAGAAACTGCAATTCGGCCACGTCCGGCGGTTGAGGTATTCCAGTGTCCTCTTCGATCCAGGGCAACTCGAGACTTTCGTCATAATCGAACTCTTC
Source organism: Chromatiaceae bacterium (assembly GCA_050049565.1). Classification (GTDB taxonomy): domain Bacteria; phylum Pseudomonadota; class Gammaproteobacteria; order Chromatiales; family Chromatiaceae; genus Thiosocius. The sequence goes on from JASFVZ010000043.1 coordinate 7,300, forward strand.
GACCGGCGGTTCGAGAATGGGGTTGCCGAGGGCGATAGAAGCAAACAGCAGCCCACCGGCGAACGTCAGAAAGCGCGGCTTGCGCATCGGGCTTGGTAGGGTCACGGCCATGCCGCCTAAGTGTAACGCGCCCGGCAACGGGCGGCACGCGAGGGACGCTCGTCGGTTTACGCACGACTACCGCATGCGCTACCGTTCGTCGGAGTATGGGAACCAAGATACCCAAGAAAAAACCTGTCGCGCCATCGTTCGAGGAGGCGCTCGTTGAGTTAGAGGCCCTGGTCGAGCAGATGGAGGGCGGCGAACTGACCCTCGAGGAATCGCTGAGCGCATTCGAGCGCGGCATCGCACTGACCCGCACCTGCGAGGAGGCCCTGAAGGCCGCGGAACAGAAGGTCGAGATCCTCACGCGCAACCAACCCGACGCAGAAACCGAACCGTTTGAAGATGGCGCTTGAGCCTGACTTCGAGGCGTTCCTGGAGACCAGCCGTCAACGCGTGGAACGCGCCCTGGATCGTTGGCTACCCGCCGAAAAGAGCCAACCGACCCGGCTGCACACAGCCATGCGCTATGCAACCCTTGGTGACGGCAAGCGGGTCCGCCCGATCCTGGCCTACGCGGCTGCGCAGGCCCTCGGGGCCAAGGCCGAATGCGCCGACGGCGCGGCCTGCGCTGTCGAACTGATCCATGCCTACTCGCTGATCCACGACGACCTGCCGGCAATGGACGACGATGCCTTGCGACGCGGGCGACCGACCTGCCACAAGGCCTTCGACGAGGCGACCGCGATCCTCGCCGGCGACGCCCTGCAGACGCTGGCGTTCCGCGTCCTCAGCGAAGACGACTCGCTATGCGTGTCAGCCGCCGAACGTGTCAGGATGATTGCCACGCTGGCGAAGGCCAGCGGATCCCGCGGCATGGCCGGCGGCCAGGCGCTGGACATGGAGGCCACCGGGCATGAGATCGACCTGGCCAGACTCGAGAATCTGCACATCCACAAGACCGGCGCCCTGATCCTGGCCAGCGTCAGGCTTGGCGCACTGGCGGCGGGCGCAGACGGCGACGACCGGGTCACCGGGCTCGAGCACTATGCGCGCTGCGTCGGGCTGGCATTCCAGGTTCATGACGACGTCCTGGACGTCGCCGGCGAAACGGCCGTGCTCGGCAAGACCCAGGGCAAGGACGCGGCGACGGCCAAGGCGACCTACCCCGCCCTGATCGGGCTGGATGCGGCCCGCGAGATGGCCGCCGGTCTGGTCACCGAGGCCCTGGACAGCATTGCGGAATTGAGTGATGCGGCCACTCCCCTGCGCCAGTTGGCGGTCTATGTAATCAGTCGTAAGCACTGAGAATACCGGCGGTTTTTGGCATGCCAAGCTGCCAAACTTCTGGCGTCGACGGGCACAAAAGCACATAATTGCCGGCTGCGGTACCGGTTTTGAAGGGCCGCTGGGACCCGATATAATCCCGACCAATTCACTCAGACTTTATGCCGCGGCGAGCGGCCGTGGCGCGGAAACGAACGCAAATGACGCTCGCAAACCCCAAGCCGACCAACGGCGAAGAAATCGAAGACGTACAGGGCAGCGCCGATACGCGCCGTATCGCCATCAACAAGGTCGGCATCAAGGACATCCGGCATCCCGTCCGGATCCGCGATCGCAGCGAAGGCGAACAGCACACGGTCGCACTGTTCAGCATGTATGTGTACCTGCCCCATAACTTCAAGGGCACCCACATGTCGCGTTTCGTGCAGATCCTGAACAGCCACGAGCGCGAGATCTCGATCGAGTCGTTCAAGGACATGCTGCACGAGATGGTCGACCGGCTG
>JASFVZ010000302.1:0-4016 GCA_050049565.1 Chromatiaceae bacterium
TTCACCATTTACCCTGGTAGGCGACGCAGCGGGTTACGGCAATTGCCCTACAGACTGATTCTGGCCGCATCCAGCCGAAGCCTTTGAGGCAGACCATAGCCTGAGCAGTCGACTCGGCCATCAGTCCGCAGCCAACACGGGAGAGACATCCACCGGCATAGTGACGAGGGCGGAAACTTGCAGGTTGACGAGATTGAGGCGGACGATCGTAATCGACCCGAAGCAGTCGTCGGCAAGTTCTTCAAGCGTCCAATGCAATTCGAGATAGTCACCAATCCATATCCAGTTTCGGCTTCCCCGCTTGATACCTGGAGCGAGGACAACATTCCTTCGATCGTAGTCCAGGGCGAATGGTCAGATGATGTCGAAAACTTTGTCCGCCAAAACCAAGTCCAAGGCCTGTATCTGAATACAGCAAACGGCTGGACAGGCACCGAATATGGCTTCCTCGACCGATTGGACTGGCTTCAGCTGCTCGACGTTCTCTCCGGAGAAAAAATCAATTTGTTCCCGGTCTCTCGGCTCTCTAATCTGAGGCGGCTGCGAATTACCTCCGGCGGCGGTGCACGCATAAACTTTGCCGCCCTCAACGCGCTAAAGCGATGCTCTCTCCGCTGGTGGACAGGGGCAAGATCCGTATTCGAGTGTGGCGCGCTGGAAAGCCTGTCAATCGACAGGCTCCCGGCCAAAGAATCTGAAGGTTTGACCCGGCTGCAGAATCTCCGCGACCTGACAATCTACAGCCAGTCAATAACCTCATTAAACTCGATAGCGCACCTCACAAATCTCCAGAAGCTCGAATTGAACAGATTTCGCAATCTCAAGTCGCTGGATGGGATCGAGAATTTGCAATCCTTGCGCTCCCTGACGATCAATGAGTGCGATCGATTGTCTGATCTAGCACCTCTAAGTGCGCTGACAAATCTGGAACATCTTGTGGTGTCCGACTGGGGAACGATCGACACGCTAGCGCCAATCGTGGCACTGAAGAAGCTGCGGGCATTATCCTTTTCCGGTGCGCGGACGACGATTGCAGACGGCGACCTATCGCCGCTTGACGAGTTGCCGCAGCTATCGATGCTGATGTTTGGGCCCCGAAGGCACTACAGCCACAAACTTATTAAGCACTGGGACTGGAATAACTTTGACAACCCAGACAGCCTATTGGCGCGGAAGAAAAGAGAAACATCGAGATAGCCGAACGGCCGTTTGTTTAAGGGTTGTCCTTTACTATCGGACGCTCCCGAAGTAACCGGCCTTGTGACGATTCTTGCAGCGGGCGGCATTCTGTACCTGGTCTTCCAGAAAATTGAACCGCAGGCAAAACCGGCCATGCATTTTGCACCGCCGTTGGGGGCGGTCTTCGGTTCCGCCTTGGGCGGCACGCGGGCAGGACGAGCGCACTTACATTGTGGCCAGTGACAGCCTATTGAGCTGTTAGCGTCGGATAGGCTTGCGTGTATACCCAGTCCGTGGCTTTTGCTGGCACGTGACAGCCTAGACAATCCGTCTTGTAGTCGACAGCGATATTCTTGGCGGGGTCGTCGGGTCTGTACAACGCCCACCCCCAGCCGTCGCCCCATAAAGGATTGCCGGCAAAGCGCCCTTTTGTATCCTTGATCATCACGAACCACTGCTTCAGGCCATCGGTGGCGTAACTCACACCTTTACCGGTGGTGTAGTCCCCTGCTTTGTGTGCTCTGAGCTCTTTGACCAGCGTGGCGCCGTCGGGGAATTTTCCCGTACTCCGGTAGGCTTCGACAGTCTGTTGCTCGGTGTACACATCATGGAAGCCGCTGGCCTCTCCATCTGGTACAAACCAAGACCCCAGATGAATCATCGACAGGCGAAAATCGGGCGGCAACTGGATACTGCCGCCGCTGTCGACGTAGGCTGAAAAGCCATCGTTTGAGGCCACTGAACCATCAGCCATCGTCAACATCGTAGTAACGCAGACGACGATTGCAGCCTTTCGCGCGCAGCTCAGCATCTTCATTTCCCCATACCCGCAACCGGGAGCAGTGAGTCGTTGTGGCCACCGCTCGCCATCTCGCCGGTTCCTTTCCCGCCCCGCAGAACCGGGTAGTACTGGGTGAACACGAAGTCATCGCCAGCCGATGCCTGATGGCACGCATTGCAGGATGCGGCTGGAAAGGCCTTCGCAGTAGGTGTCAGTGACTTGTGGTCCGGAGTCGAAAAACTGAAGTAGGCCCAGTTTCCCGGCTCTTTTGGAAAGTGCTCCTTGCTCTTGATCGTGGCCTCCAGCCCGATGAACTCGCCCTGGAAATAACCATTGCCGCTGACAGCGGCCTTGGCGCCCACACTGACCAGCTCCTTCATCAGGATCGTTCCATCTCGAAACTCGCCGGTTTTCTTCCAGTGCGCCCAGCTCGCCGGATCGATGTAGACATTGTGATGCTCTGGAAAGGGAGCCTTGCCATCGTTCATATCGTTTGGCGTTACAGGCGTTCCCACATAGACCCACTCACGATACCCGGTGGGCCGTTGCAGTTCGCCGTCGTTGATGGAGTAGAAATCACCTGCACTCACGCCTGCTGTCGATGCAGCGAGCAGAGCACCGGCAAGCAGGCTTGGAACGCAAAAGTGGGTGGCGGTACGCTTGGACATATGCTCAGCTCTCCGTGTTCGTCTTTGTCAACTTGGTCATTGCGCTTGCGTTATCGGTAGTCGCCATGATTATGAGGGCGGGGACGGGGCCAACCCGGTATCCGAGAGAATCATTTTGGCGACTGAAAGGCTCAATCAAGAAACCGACTTCGATCTTCTGAGCGATATTCTGGAAACTCTGCGTTTTCGCGGCTCGATATTTTTTCGCTCGGAACTCGCCGCACCCTGGGGGATGTCGCTGCCAGAGATGGGCAGCCCACGGTTCCATATAGCGTTGTCCGGCGATTTTTTCGTCGGGGCAGAAACTCACCAGTCAATCCAGGTCTCAGAGTCCGATATCCTGATGCTACCGAACGGCGATTCGCACTGGATCGCGGACAGCCCAGGCCGAGTACTGGTGCCGAGCGCGCGCGCGGGGCAGGCCTGTGAACTGGGAGACCCGCTGTTTCAACACGGTGAAGTCACCCATCGTCTGATGTGTGGCGTGGTTCACTTCGATAAGGGCGCGGCACACCCAATCCTCGATGCCCTGCCAGCGATGATGCACTTTCCCGCGATCGAACCAGGCGGACCGATATGCTCCACCGTGTCGCTGATCGACGCCGAACTACGCAGCCGCCACAGCACGCAGAGCCGCATCGCCGATCGACTGACGGAAGTCCTGTTCTTGCAGTTGCTCAAGCACTATGTGAGTCGGAGTGAAGAAAAGATCGGCTTCCTGGCTGCGCTGCGCGATCGGCGTGTGTATCGTGCCCTGACCCTTATCCACAATGCACCTGAATTCAACTGGACGTTGTCCGCTCTTGGCGATGAAGTCGGCATGTCTCGCGCGACGCTCGTCCGACGCTTCCAGGATATCGTCGGTGTCGCACCGATGGCTTACATCATGGATTGGCGATTGATGAAGGCACACGAACTCGTCAAGCACACTATGCAACCCCTGGAGCAGATCGCCCAGGCAACCGGTTTTTCTTCCGCACGCACATTGAGCAGGGCCTTCAAACGGCATTATGGGGTTACGCCGCATGACATGAGGCGATCACACCGTGAAGCGTGACGACGACAACTCATTTGCTGAGCTGGTTCTTTCAGTCCGGGGATGCCGACTGTGCGAGGCATCGCTACCGATGGAGCCAAGTCCGGTTTTTCAGATCGACCCGCGCGCCAGAATACTGATTGCCGGGCAGGCGCCCGGGCGGCGCGTTCATGAGACCGGTGTACCGTTCAACGATCCCAGCGGGGACCGTCTGCGAGACTGGCTTGGTGTTTCGCGTGACGTGTTCTACGACGCCGCTCAGATCGCGATCCTGCCGATGGGCTTCTGCTATCCGGGAACGGGAAAATCCGGCGATCTGCCACCACGTCCAGAGTGTGAGAAGGCCTGGCGG
>JASFVZ010000303.1:0-4006 GCA_050049565.1 Chromatiaceae bacterium
AGGGTCGTGTGGATGTCCTCGTCGCCGACCTCGGACGACTCGTACTGCAACTCGACGAAGCGGGTCTGTACCCACGGGTCCTGGTCGAGCACCTGGCGGCCGATCAGGCTGCCCCTGGTGCTGTCGAAGCTGTCGGTATCCTGGTGCAGCACGCCGGCGCCGAGGCTGAAGGTCTCGGTGCGCGGTTGCCGTCCCGGGATCAGATAGTCGGCGGTCATGCCGGTTTCGACCGGTGACAGGCGCAACTCGCTTTCCAGTCGATGGCCGTTTCGATTGAGGTACCGGTTTTCGTAGCGCGCACTGGCGCGCGGCCCCTTGTCGGTCGCAAAGCCGAGCCCGAAACGCCAGGCGTGGCGTCGCGCCGGGGAGAGATCGATCTCCAGCGGTACCGTGTCATCGACGCGCTGGTCCCGGCGTGCCCGCACGCTGACCGTGTCGAAGTAGCCCGATGCGCTGAGCCGCCGGTCCAGCGAGGTGATCGCGTTCGCGGTGTACGGCGTGCCGGGTTCGAGGTCGGCCAGCTTGCGGACGAAGGCCTCGTCGAGCGCCTGCTGCTCGGCGAACCGGATGTCGCCGAACCGGTAGCGGGCGCCGGACTCGGCCTCGATGGCGATGTCGGCGGTGCCAGCCGCCGGGTCCACCCGCAGCTCGTTCCGGGTCAACGCGAAGTCCAGGTAGCCGCGTTCCAGCGCCAGGCTGTTCAGGCGCTGCTTGATCGCTTCATATTCGTCATGGCGCAGTGGTGAGCCCACGGCCAGTGGCAGGTTCGCCATTAGCTCGACGAACGCGCTGTCGTCATTCGCCGGGCCGTTGATCACGACCCGGCGTTGGTCGATCTCGACCCGCGGGCCCGGGTCGACGCGGATGTTGGCCTGCCAGCAGTCGTCCTCGAATTCCAGCGACTCGTCGAGCGCGCTGCGGTAGTGGCCGAACGCCCTCAGAGCGCTGTTGATCTCGTCGGTCGCGCGCCTGACGACGCGTGCGATCCGCCATCGGTCGGCGTTGCACGGCGCCGAGTAGCGCGTCGAGGTCGTCTGCAATGACGCGTCGAGCTCGCGCTCGGCCCCGTCGACAACGACCACGATGCGGCCGGCGGCCGATACCGCTCCGGCGCAGGCGAGCAGCGCCGCCGTGAACAGAAACCCGGTAAAAAACAGGCCGACTGGCATGCGCCGATTTTATTCGATCGCCGATCGGCAGTTCCGGTCGGTGGTTGGGGGTTGTCAGGCGGACTGCGGCAGGGTCGGGCGCCGGGTTGCCGGGGGCGGCCCGCCGGGTCGCCCGTCGGGCGCGATGGGTCAGCGCGTGCCGAAAACGACGATCGTCTTGCCTTTCACGAAGATCAGGCCGCGTTCCTCGAGTTCCTTCAGCACACGCCCGGCCATCTCGCGTGAGCAGCCGACGATCCGTCCGATCTCCTGGCGAGTTATACGGATCTGCATACCGTCTGGGTGAGTCATGGCATCCGGCTGTTTGCAAAGGTCGAGCAGGGTCCCGGCAATGCGACCCGTGACATCGAGGAAGGCGAGATGGCTGACCTTCTGGCTGGTCGCATCGAGCCGCTCGGTCAGCTGTCGGCCGATCGCATAGAGGATGTCCTTGGCGTGTGGTCTGAGTTCGCCGTCGAACAACTGCTCGAGTTTCTGATAGGAGATCTCGGCCAGTTCACACGCACTGCGCGTGCGGACCATGACCGAGCGCTTTGGCATTGGCCGGAACAGCCCCATCTCGCCGATGAAATCGCCCTTGTTGAGATAGGTCAGGATGATCTCCCGACCGTCTTCGTCCTCGATAAACACGGTGACCTGTCCCATGACGAGGTAAAACAGGCTGTCGGCTGAATCACCGGGGTGGATGAAATCGGTCTTGGCCGGGTAGCGCCGGCGATGGCAATGGGCCAGGAACGGCTTCAGCCAGCCTGGATCTTGCGGCGGTGGTTGGACCACGCTGAAGGGATTGGTTTGCGGCATGCCGTTAGTATCCCAAGGGTTATCGAAATTCTAGGCAGCCCCAGGGGCCTTGTCGAACTGTGCTAGCCTCATCACGCCAGTTTTGTGACCGAGTACTGATGAAGGCACGAATTAAGTGGGTGGAAGGCGTGACCATGCTCGGCGAATCGGGTAGCGGCCACGCTGTCGTGATGGATGGGCCGCCGGAGTTTGGTGGCAGGAACCTTGGCCTGCGCCCGATGGAGATGCTGTTGATCGGCATGGGCGGTTGCACCGAGTTCGACGTCCTGCATATCCTGCGTCGGGGGCGCCACGAGGTATCGTTTTGCGAAGTCGAGCTCGAGGCCGAACGGGCCGAAGAGGATCCAAAGGTCTTCACCCGGATTCATGCGCACTTCCGGATCGCTGGCCAGGGCCTGACCGACAAGGCCGTTGCCCGGGCCGTCAAGATGAGCGCGGAGAAATACTGCTCGGCCTCGATCATGCTCGGTGCGACGGCCGAGATCACCCATGACTTCGAACTGCTCGAGGGGACATGAGCCGCCCCGACCTCGGTTACGGGATGCGTCATGCCGCGCTCTTCGTGCGTGACCTGGCAGCCTGCGAAACCTTCTATGTCGACCTGCTCGGTATGCGCGTCGAGTGGCGTCCGGACCCGCAGAACGTCTATCTGACGTCGGGTGGCGACAATGTCGCCCTGCATCAGGCAGAGGCGGATGCAACACGCGACCAGCTGGGTCAGCGACTGGATCACATCGGTTTCTTTCTCGCTTCCGCCGACGCAGTCGATGCGTGGTTCGCGTGGCTCAGGGACAACGGCGTCAGGATGCGCTCCGAGCCACGGACCCATCGCGACGGCGCGCGCAGTTTCTACTGCTACGATCCGGACGGTACGCTGGTTCAGATGATCCATCACCCGCCGATCTGCCAATGGGCCGCTGAACACGGCGGATCCTGACGCTTGTTGAGCCGGTCGATTTGGCGTAGTTTTGCCGCCCGATCAGCGGGACCGCCGGCATGCCTCAGCGCAAGAAGATAAAGCTCCACGGCTTCAACAACCTGACCAAGACACTGAGCTTCAACATCTACGATGTGAACTATGCCGCGTCGCCCGATCAGGAGCGCGAGTACATTCGCTATATCGACGACGAGTACAGTGCCCGGCGCCTGACGGATATCCTCCGCAACGTCAGCGAGATCATCGGTGCCAACGTGCTGAATATCGCCCACCAGGACTATGAGCCGCATGGTGCCAGCGTCACGATACTGATCTCCGAGGAGGCGATGACCGCCGAACGGCTGTCGAACTCAGAAGCCCCCGGACCGCTTCCCGATGCGATCGTCGGTCACCTCGACAAGAGCCACATCACGGTCCACACCTATCCCGAGAGTCACCCGGACAACGGGATCTCGACCTTTCGCGCGGACATCGACGTGTCGACCTGTGGCCGCATCTCGCCGCTCAAGGCCCTGAACTACCTCATCCACTCCTTCGAGTCGGACATCGTCATCATGGACTACCGGGTGCGTGGCTTTACCCGCGACGTGAACGGCAAGAAACACTTCATCGATCACAAGATCGACTCGATCCAGAACTTCCTGGCACGCGACACGCGCGAGCGCTACCAGATGATCGACGTCAACGTCTACCAGGAGAATATCTTTCATACCAAGATGGTGGTGAAGGAGTTCGACCTCGACAGCTACCTGTTCGGTGTGGACGTGGACGATGTATCGCCGAAGGAGCAAAGCCAGATCACGGAAAAGCTGAGGCGCGAGATGTTGGAGATCTTCTACGGCCGGAACACCGCGCGCGGGATGAAGCTGTCCTGACGGCAGCGACCGGTTCGGATCGGATCGGATCCGGCGGCGGCCCGCGGCTGGTCGCTAACCGACAGTCCTTGCCGGTGACTGCCAACGTTGACAGGGGCGGGTGATCCGGGTCGGTACCGGGCCGTCCAGTCGGAGCAGGGTCAGGCCGCCGCCCCACAGGCAGCCGGTGTCGATTCCCCAGGTATTGTCACTCGCCGAGTAGCCGAGCGTGGACCAATGCCCGA
>JASFVZ010000304.1:0-3993 GCA_050049565.1 Chromatiaceae bacterium
GCCACCATAGCCCGGGTAGCCACCACCATAGCCACCATAACCCGGGTAGCCACCGCCATAGCCGGGATAGCCGCCACCCCAACCGCCGGGATAGCCGCCACCCCAACCGCCGGGCCAACCGCCACCCCAGCCGGAGCCTGGATAGCCACCACCGTAACCATAGCCCGGGTAACCACCACCCCAGCCGTTGTTCCAGCCACCAAAGTTCCAGGGGCCACCGCCACCCCAGAATGCGCTGGCATTCCCGGCCGCGAGCATTGCGGCCGATCCGATAACCCCGGCCAGAATCGTGTTCCGTACAGTCTTCATCGATACTCCTCCTGTAGGTTCTGCTGATATGTCAGCCATCGTGTTGCGAAGCGCGCGGTGCGCGCTCTGCGTACTTCGTCGTCCCGTGCATTGGCTGTCTGCCGGCATCGGGCATGCTCCCTGGTCGTCGAGACCGACGACCTGTCGCCGCCCGTCGGCCGCTCGGTTACCTTGGCGGTAATGGCTGACAGGACACACAACAGCCACGGACTTTAGCAGCTTGTGCAGAGCAATGTCGTTTCGGATCGCGGCCTCGAAAAGGGTCACGAACCAGAGCGCCCGGGCTGGCGCCGACCCGGCCACCGGGGGCAGCAGTGGAGCTTTCGAGCCATGACCCGGGAGCGTGTCGACGAAAACTGGGGTGATCACCGACTCGCGACGTATGACCAGGTCACTCTGCCGTGAGTGCCAGTGACCAGAGGGTGCCCGCGGTGAGCACGATGGCGACCAGGCTCGACCACCATCTCGCCCTTATGGACAGATCGAACGCCAGGTAGCCGCCGGCGGTCACACCCAGTACGCTGCCGACGGTCAGCGCGCCTGATGCATCACCGAAACCTTGCCAACCGCTCGCCGGCTCGCTGGCGAACAACTGCGCCGTCATCAGACCGATCGAGGCGCCAAGCAGTCCACAGGACAGGACCAGCGCCAGGGCGGCGATGACGCGGTGTGTCGGGTTGCTCTGGCTCACTGCGATCCGATCTCTTGTGTCTCACGATAGTCGTCAAACTACCATCGAGGGAGTCGACAAAGCCTGTCTTAAGCGACGGGTCGGTGGTTTCGGGCAAAGGCCTGGAGGGAACCAGTTACCGGTCGTGTCGTCGGCCCCGTCTTCCGCGGGACTCGGTTTGCGCAGCCGGGTCGGTCAGATTCGGCGGCGGGTTAGATCAGCGCACGGAGCGACGCGGGGTGTCGTCGGGACGAACCCAGGCGTCCCATCCCAGCCAGTCCGTCTCCTTTCCGACGCCGCCGTGCGGTTTTCTGAGAGAGATCCAGCTATCCAGTTTCTCGGCGACCAGCCTTCGGTCGGTGTACCAGGGCTTGGCGACAGACTTGGACATAGTCAAATCCAGGTTGAGAGTTCATCGTCACAAATAACGAAGCAAATCTCGGACCATGGTGCTGTTTCAGACACTTAGCCCGCACTACGACGGTAGTCAGTACGTCAGTGTAAAAAAACCTGTCGGATTCTGGACTGATTCGAGTGCTGCGAACCCCGATGGTGCATTGCGACACTGCGGCGGTCGGGGGGTGATCCAGCACCTCTAAGAAAGATCAGCGCCTCGGTCTGATTTCTGCCCCGTAGGTGGCGCGGTGTCCGGGGTGGCGGCTGTGCGGTCGATACGCCGGATGGTCACGCTTCCACAGGCCTTGCGAAGGTAATTGGGTTGGCGGCTTCCCGGGGCGATGGCCTGGCCCTTGACCCGGGGGGTGACCCGGTCGGTGGATGGGGGGTACGGGCCAGACTGGCCCCCAAACGCCGGTGCGTGTTACGGGCTGCTCGGCAGCCCGCTCGACCGCGGCGACCTCACGTTGTCTCAGGGCCAGCTCGCGTGACCGGTACTTTTGTTCCTGTCGTGCCCGCTCCTGCGCCTGTCGTTCCGCTGAAAGCCGTTGCCACTGCTGCATTACGGAGTACGTATCCGGAGTCGTGTCCGGATCGGCGAACTGCGGGGTTGGCAGCGCCTCGACCTCGCCTGCGACGCTGCCCTCAGGGGCCCGATCGCTGAAATGCACCCGGCCCTGTTCGTCGGTCCAGCGGTAGAGCTGTTCCGCCAGTGAGGTGTGGGCGCTTAGCGAAGACAGGGCCAGGACCAGCGACGCCTTTATGACATAAAGCCGAAACGGTTTCGTCATCATCGCTCTCGTTCGCCGCGCGCAGGTTGGTGGTGCGACTAGCCTAACGCCGGTCACGCGGTTCGGCAAAGTCCGACGGCACGCTTGAATGGCGACTTGCTGGGGCGACAATGGCTGCGCCGACCGGCAATATGGACACCTGATCATCAGGGGTGATGCGGGAATAGCAGGGCCAGACTGGCCTAGCATTCCGACTCGTCGACGGCGATGGCCATGTCGAAGACAAGATCGACCCGCAAACCCGTCAGCATGCTCAAACAACCCGAGGAAATCGAAACGATGAACACGTTGGATGCGGTCTACGCCCGCCGCGCAGTGAAACACTTCGATGCCAGCCATTCGCTGAGCGACGCCGAGGAGAAGAAGCTATTCGAGGCAACGATCCAGGCACCGACCAGCTTCAACATTCAGCATTGGCGCTTCGTGGTTCTGCGGGACCCGGATCTCCGACTGAAGATCCGCAAGCAGCATGGCAACGACCAGGCGCAGATCACCGATGCGTCGCTGCTGGTTCTGTTCACGGCCGATCTCAAGGCGTGGGAAAAGGAACCGCAGCGCTACTGGATCAACGCGCCCCAGGAGGTCGCCGATCTGTTGGTCAACTGGATGGGGCCGTTCCACGAGGGCAGGGAATGGCTGCAGAGAGACGAGGCCCAGCGTTCCATCGGCATGGCGATGCAGACGATGATGCTGGTGGCCCAGGAGATGGGCTACCAGAGCTGCCCGATGATCGGTTTCGATATCGATGAGGTGGCCAAGTTGATCAACCTGCCGGACGACCATGTCATGGGCCCGATGGTTGCGATTGGAAAAGGCACGAAGGAGCCCTGGCCGAAGCCGGGGCAGCTGCCGCTCGAAGAACTCGTCGTCGAGAACCGTTTTTGACGAGCCGATCCCGATTTGGCTTGTGAGACAGCAAGGACGCGTCCGACTGTACCGGATCCTTCTGCCACGATGTTCATGTGCTTGAGCCGGCTGCGCCGGCCGCTCAGATGTCGGGCGGAGCCTGGCCGAAGACAAGACGTGTAGGCCGTCAGCACAGGCGGTCCTTTAGACGGGCCGCCTGTCGCTGCGACAGCCCGGTCGCCTTACCAGACGATCTTCTCGACGCCGTCGAAATCGAGCTGGCTGCCATCTTCCGTCGTGATGGTGCCGGAACTGTCGGGACTGAGCTCCAGCGCATGGTTGGCGACGTCATAGTCGACGACTTCGCCGTTCACCTCGATGGTCCAGGGGTTGCCGTCGACATCGGCGCCGCCGGCATTGAGCTGGATCACGTCGGTCCATCCGCTGCCACCATGGAAGGTGTCGTGGCTGCCGTCGAGCTCGAACACATAGGTGTCGTTGCCCTGACCACCTGAGGCCCGGTCGTCGCCGGCGCCGCCGGCCAGGGTGTCGTCACCACGGTTGCCGTCGATGTAGTCATTGCCGCTGGTGCCGATGACATGGTCGTTGCCGTAGCCGGCATCGATCTCCTCGATGTTGCTCAGGGCGGGGCCGCTGCTGAGGTCGAGGGTGTCATCGCCGGCGCCGGCCTGGAGGACGTCATAGCCGCTGCCGCCGTCGATCTCCTCGACGTTCTGGATGTTGCGCATGCCGTCTTCGACGTTGATGACGTCGTTGTAGGGGGTGCCTTCGATCACGTCATGGCCTTCGCCGCCGTCGATCTGGTCGGTGCCGGCGCGGCTGCCGGCGACCTTGAAGGTATCGTCGCCGGCACCGCCGGCGAGGGTGTCGTCGCCGCTGTTGCCCTCGATGTAATCATTGCCGCTGGTGCCGATGACGTGGTCATTGCCATAGCCGGCATCGATCTCCTCGATGTTGCTC
>JASFVZ010000305.1:0-3989 GCA_050049565.1 Chromatiaceae bacterium
GATATTGACGACGTGCAAGTCCAACGCACCGAGCGACTTTTGGGTCAGCACATAGTCGAGCGCCATGACGGCGTCCGTCGCGGCGAAGTCATTCTCATCGTCGAATATCTTCACAGCGATCAAATTCGCGCCCGGTGCCACGCCGGGAGGGGCGATCGAGCCGCCCGACGTGACGATTCCCGCGACATTCGTTCCGTGACCGTGGCCGTCCAGCGCCGCCCCCGGGGTATCGAGTTGCTGTCCCGAACCGTCCGGACAGGGGAGGCCGCCAGCCGCAAGACGGGCTGCGAGTATGCAACTCTCATGGATCAGATCATCGGAAAGGTCGGGATGATCCACCACGCCCGAGTCCAGAACCGCAACCGTCGCTCCGGAACCTGTTTCACCGACAGAAGCCCACTGGTTCGCGCTTATCTGAGGCACGGAATCGTCAAGCGCCCCTGAGCCCTGAAAATCCAACGAAACCCGGCGCAACTCCGGCCGGGTCAGAAGCGTCTCAAGACCGGCTTCATTCAGCACTCCCGACAGCGCGGCGATGTTTTCGTAGCGATGAATGAGTTTAAAGTCGCCGGTCTCGAGAACCGCGAGCACTCGATCCTGAAGGAGGTCGATCGATGTGCGCCGCGCCGCAAGGTCATCCGCGCGCCCCGTGCCGTCGAGGCTGATATGCACCACAGTGCCGCCCTTGGCGACGGCAGCGCCTACGCCGCTCTGCAACCGTCCATCTGCAATAGGATTGATGGATGAGCAGCCTCCGGCGAACATGACGAGACTTCCCAGTGCCGACCGCACCAAAGAATGGGATTTGGACATAGCCGTTGCTCCTGTCAGCGCTTCAGTGGTCTCAGCGTAGGCGGAGGATAGATTTTTTGTCTGTAAGTTCTTCTAATTCATGAGCGGTACTATTCACTTGCTTGCGCATACAGTACTGGAAACGTTCCTTCTTTCAATGTGGGACGGTGACAGTGTGCTGTTCCGTGTGATCTACGATCGGAGGGAGCGGTGGTGGATTGTGGATTGCGTCGACACGAGCCAGTGGATCACTAACCGGTTCCGTGGCGGCCACCGTTCCTATCATCCCGAGGTGTGGCGTGACCAGTGAATGCCTGCCGAGCATGATCTGACAAAGGCTGACGACCAGTTGCTCGTCCAGCTTGTATGGCTGGTCTCGGTCAACTAGCGGACCTTGGGTCATTGCGCTGAACGATCGTTAGAACCCTTAACCGGGATGAGCCTGAGATGTGGCGCTTCCGGCCATTGATAGGGGTCGGGAAGGACTCGCGTCCTCCCCGCCCTCCGAACTGTGCATGCGGTTCTCCCGCACACAGCTCTCCAGTCGGTAGTTTCCTCATCGGGATTGGCTCGCCAGAGCACGGGCTTCGTGCAAGGTGAAAAGCCCCTGCGCAGCGAAGAAGGCGTTAGGCCAGCGATAATGATCACGTGGCGTCCGAGCAAAGCCGGGACGCTTTTCCCGCTTGCGCAGGATCGCTCTCAGTCGCCGCCGAACGAACCCGTCAACGTCGCGAAACGTCGACTGATGGGCGTGTTGGAAATAACCAAACCAGCCCTTCAAGATGGGATTGAGCTCACGGATGATGGTCTCCAGACTGCCGCTTCGGGTGCGACCGGTCTTTTCGCGGATCTTGTCCCGAAGTGCCTTGCGGCTTTTCGGGCGTACCCAACGTCGTCCGGCCTCGAAACGATAGCCAAGAAACTCGAACCCCTGTCCTTTCTCCATGCAGTTGCCCACTCGGGTCTTGTCAGGATGTAGGCGCAATCCGTGCTTCGCTACCCATGACTGGATCTTGGCGAGCACCGCCTCGGCTTCCTGCCGGGTGCGGCACAGCACCACGAAGTCATCTGCGAAACGAGCGTACTGATAGTCCGCGTCGCTCAGCAGAATATCCAGACCATGCAGGTACAGATTCGACATCAAGGGGCTGATCACCGACCCTTGTGGCGTACCCGCCGTCGGGGTCCAGCGTTTCAACCCTTCCATGACGTCTTGATCGAGGAAACGCCTCAGTAGTTCCAGTACCTTGCCATCACTGACCTTCTCCCTGACCAGAGCCAGCAGCGGTTGCTTCGGGATCGTGTCGAAATAGCTCTGCAGGTCGGCATCCACCACCCAGGTGTAGCCCTCCTTCAGCGCTTGGTTCACGACCCGCAATGCATCCTTACAGCTTCGTCCCGGCCGGAAGCCGAAACTGACAGGCAGAAACTCCTTTTCAAAGATAGGCTCGATCACCAACTTCAAGGCCGTTTGCACCACGCGATCCTTGACGGTCGCAATCCCGAGGGGTCGGGTTTGCCCCTTGCCTTTGGGAATATGCACTCGTCTGACCGGCTCCGGTTGGTAGCTGCCGTCCTGCAGCGCCCGCCCGAGCTCGGCCAGGTAGCACTCGGCATTGGCCTCAAAGCGCTCAATACTCATCCGGTCTATGCCCGCCGCTCCATGGTTCGCCGCGACCCGTTGCCAGGCCGCCCACAGTGTCTGTGGCGCATAGACCTTGTCGATCAGACTATGCCATTTACCTCCTCGGACCCCGTTACCCAGGGCCGCTAACATACGTTCCGTCCACACCGACGCTGTTACCCATGCCCACGTACGTGGATCATCCGGGTTGGTCTCCGGTCTAGCGGTTGCCCGCACTATGGAGTCTGTGATTTCCTTTCTCTGCATCCTTCTGGACCTCCCGTATCTACCTTCCTGCCCCCCTTCCCTCGGCGCGGGTTTGCTCTCCGCGCTTTTCCGGCCTTTCTGTCACCGAGCCTTAGGAATCCGTTTGTGTTCTCTGTTTGCCGCCTGGTTTCCCGGCGGTGCCACCCTATCGATTCCATAGCCCGGGCATCCAGCGCCGAGCGGTACTTTGAGGACTCTGACTCCTGGACGCCGTCACCCCGGTGCCCAGGTCTCCCCACTTACCTTGCCGTACCTTCCAATCGTTCCACCTCCAACCACAGCATGTACCCGACCATCGCTTTATCCACCACGTCAGCGTGGTCGGTGAGTTTCAGGCTTCGCCACTTAGTCGAAGGCTCGCCGTCACATGCCGCCGAATCGAGTTCGTTTCCTGCGGACCGACTGTTCGCCTTAGGTTGCTTCTCACCCCGTCTCACGACGACGCAATTTCCTTCGGCTACGGAGTTGTGGTTTCCTCCGACACGGACTTTCACCGTGCTGATACGGCACCCTCGTGGGCGCACGACTAAACCGCTCGCGCGGTAGTGGGTGCACTGATCCGGTATTGGAGGGGCGTCAGATCTGAAGGGCTGTTTCCTATGTTGAGGAGTGAGGCAACTCGCCTCGTTCTGAGACAGGAGTCCTTCGATGACCCAATCAACTCAAACGATTAGCCCGTTACGTCAGCGCATGCTCGACGACATGCGGTTGCGCAAGCTCTCGCCGAAGACCCAGACCGGCTACATCCGCGCGGTGAAGCGCCTCGCCGGCTTCCTGGGCCGCTCGCCTGATAGCGCAACGGTCGAGGACCTGCGTCGTTTTCAGTTGTACCTGGTCGATCACGGCACCTCGCCGGTCACCCTGAATGCGACGATCACTGGCCTTAAGTTCTTCTTCGACGTCACGCTCGCTCGTCCCGAAGCGATGGCCCGGATGAGTACCGTCCGGGTGCCGCGCAAACTGCCGGTGATTCTGAGCCGCGATGAGGCCGCCCGTTTGATTGCGGCAGCCGGTAGTCTCAAGTACCAAGTCGCGCTGTCGGTGGCCTATGGTGCCGGCTTGCGCGCCAGTGAGGTGGTCGGACTCAAGGTCGCTGACATCGACGGTGAGCGCAAGGTCCTACGGGTCGACCAGGGCAAGGGCCGCAAGGATCGCTACGCCATGCTCTCACCCGTGCTGCTCGAGCGCCTGCGCACCTGGTGGCGGGTCGCCCGCGCCCAGGGCAAGCTGCTCGACGGCGGTTGGCTGTTCCCCGGCCAGAATCCCATCAACCCGCTGAGCACGCGCCAGCTCAATCGCGCGGTGC
>JASFVZ010000044.1:0-9090 GCA_050049565.1 Chromatiaceae bacterium
GCCTGGTGGCCGCATGGCGATCCCGGTCGGTGAGCAGTACGGCTTGCAGAACCTGATGCTGGTCGAGAAGGATCAGGCCGGGCGGACCGACAGTCGTGTCATCCTCGGCGTGGCCTTCGTCCCCTTGATCGACCGCCCACCGGGGGCTGCATGACCGAGACGGCTATGATGGCTACCTGGCGATGAGTCCCTCCCACAGCACCTCGACGACCACGGGCCTCAGGCGTTCGCTGTCGCTTCCACTGATCACGTTTTATGGACTGGGCAACATCCTGGGGGCCGGCATCTACGTGCTGATCGGCAAGGTCGCGGGACACGCAGGTCTTTTCGCGCCGCTGTCTTTCGTGCTTGCGTCGCTACTGGCTGGACTGACCGCATTCAGCTATGCCGAGCTGTCCGCCCGCTTCCCGCTGAGCGCAGGCGAGGCGGTCTATGTGCAAAAGGGGCTCGGTGTCCGGTGGCTCGCTGCCGTCGTCGGACTCTTGATCATATTCTCCGGCTGCGTGTCTGCGGCGACCATTCTGCGCGGCTTCGTCGGCTATCAGCAGGTCTTCGTGCCGGCACCCGAGGTGATCGTACTCCCGCTGACTGTACTTCTGCTCGGCGGCCTGGCTGCCTGGGGCATCACCCAGTCCGTCGCTATCGCGGCATTGTTCACCGTGGTGGAGATATTCGGCCTACTACTGATTATCGGCGTCGGCGCTCCCGAACTGGGCACACTGCGATCATTGCCCGTTGACGTCGAGGGGCTGGGCCAGCTCGACACCTGGATCGGTATCGCCGTTGGGTCCTTTCTCGCCTTCTTTGCTTTCATCGGCTTCGAGGACATGGTGAACGTCGCCGAAGAGGTACACCGCCCGGAACATACGATGCCGCGGGCCATCCTCCTGGCACTGGCGTTTTCCACACTGCTCTACATCGCGGTCGCGCTGGTCGCGTTGTCGACCCTGCCACCCAGCGAGCTTGCCGACTCGGAGGCGCCATTGGCCGCCATCTATGCGACGCTGACCGGTCGCGAGCCTCTGCTGATCACCTTCATTGGCATGTTCGCCGTCATCAACGGCGCGCTGATACAGATGATCATGGTCTCACGCATCATCTACGGAATGGCGGATCGGGGCTGGCTGCCGAGGCGGCTGGGCCATGTCCATCGCGTCACGCGGACACCGGTAGTCGCGACGGTCCTGGTCGCCAGCTTGGTACTGGCACTGGCACTTTCGGGCACCACCGAAGCGCTGGCCAAGGCGACGACTTATGGACTCCTGCTGGTCTTCGGGCTCGCAAACCTTTCCCTGTGGCGGATCAAGCGGGCGCAGGTCCACCCCCCGGGCATCATCCGTATTCCACGCTGGGTACCCGCGCTGGGCTGCATCGCCTCGCTTGCGGTAATTCTGATCCAGCTGGCAATCGATCTGCGTTTCTGAGGTCGCTGGAGATCAACCCTGGTTCTCAACGACACTGGCGAACTGCTGACGCGCTGCCGTCCATTCGAACAACCGCAGCTGGATTCGGCCATTGCAGCTGTCCTGCGGATAGAGCCCGTTGGCATCCGGGCTGCCCGCCGGCATCCCGGTCAGCAGGCTCATCACCTGATCGACATGACGCACGGTATAGACTGCGAAACGGCCTTTCCCCGCCGCATCGCGCACATCGCTGCGCAGCATCAGGTCACTGGCGTTGGCTGCTGGAATGATCACCCCCTGGCGCCCACTCAGCCCGCGGGCGTTGCAGATATCGAAGAACCCCTCGATCTTCTCGTTGACCCCGCCGATGGCCTGCACCTGGCCGTGCTGGTTGACCGAGCCGGTGAGCGCGAATGACTGGTCGAGCGACAGATCGCCGATCGCCGACAGCAACGCGCAGAGCTCGCCCAGCGAGGCGCTGTCCCCCTCGACCTCGCCGTAGGACTGCTCGAACACCAGGCTCGCCGACACGGACAGCGGCTGATGACGCGCGTAGCGATTGGCCAGGTAGGCCGAGAGGATCATCACGCCCTTGCTGTGGATCGCGCCGCTGAGCTTGGCCTCGGTCTCGATATCGATCAGCGTGCCGCCACCCATGCGGGCGGTGGCACTGATCCGCACCGGACTGCCGAACGCGTAGTCGCCGGCGAGGATCACGACCAGGCCGTTTACCTGGCCGAGCTGACGACCCCCGGTATCGATCAGCAGTGTCCCGTCGAGGATCGCCTCGTGCAGACGGCTGCGGACCTGGTCGCTGCGCCGCACCTGGGCATCGATCGCGGCCTGCACGTGCCCTGCCCCGACCTGCGGGCTGTCCGCCAATGCCGCGAAGTGATCCGCCTCCTGCATGAGTTCGCTGAGGCTGCCGAGGTGTAGCGAGAGTTTCTCCCCGTCGCGTGCGCGTCGCGCGGCCCAGTCGACGATACGACCGACCCCGTCGCGCGCGATCGGACGCAGCCCTTCCCGCTGCTGCAGCGTGGCGATCAGATGCGCGTACGCCATCTCCTGGCCGTCTTCCCGTGGCATGTCCTCGCTGAAATCGGCCACCACCTTGAACAGCGGGCCGAAATCCGCGTCGTAGGCCTTAAGCAGGTAATACAGCTTGCGATCGCCAATCAGCACTACCTTGACCTTCAGCGGGATCGGTTCGGGCTCCAGCGTGGAGGTGCTCATGACCCCGACCAGGCGCTCGATCGACTCGATGCGGATCTCCTCGCCGCTGAGGGCGCGCTTGATCGCGTTCCAGGCAAATGGCTGCATCAGTAGTTTGTCGACGTCGACGATCAGGTAGCCGCCATTGGCACGATGCAGCGCGCCGGACTTGATCAGCGTGAAGTTGGTCGTCAGCGTTCCCATATGGGCCAAGTGCTCGATCCTGCCGACCAGATTCTGGTAGGTCGGGTTGTCGACGAACACCACCGGCGCACCATTGCCGTCCTGCTTGCCGACCAACAGATTGACCCGGTAGCGCAGAAAACGCGGATCGTCGGCGTCCGGGCTGTCCTGCTCGCTGAGCGAGCGGAACAGCTCGCCGTTTTCGATCACATCGGCGGCCACCGCCTGCAGATAGGCATGCACCTCCGGCAGATCGGCGTAGCGGCGCTGAAGATCGGCCATCAGCTGGGAGACCGCCAGCTGGGTGATGTCGGCATCCAGCTCACGGAAACGCTGGCGCGATTCCCGCTGCCACAGCGGAACATGTCCAAGCACGGTTCGCAGCTCGTCCTTGATCGCCTCCATCGCCGCCTGCAGGCGATTGCGCTCCTCGTCCTCAAGCGCCTCGAACTCGGTCGCATTGAGCACCTTGCCGTCTTTCAGCGGCGCCAAGCTGTAGCCGGTAGGCGTATGCAACAGCGCGACGCTGCGTTCGGCCGCATGCCTGCCGATTTCCGCGGCCGCCTCGTCCTCGCGCCCCTTGAATTCGGCCTGGATCTCCTGCGCGCGGCGCCGGTACTCATCGCTGTGGAACGCCGCCGGCAGGGAGGTCAGCAGATCCTCGACCAGCTGGCGCATGTCGCGGTGCAGCGCCTGCCCGCGCCCGGGCGGCAGCTCCAGGGCATTGGGCCGGTCAGGATTGGCGAAATCGGCGACATAACACCAGTCGGAGGGTGGCGGCTGGCTGGCGGCGTGCTCGGCCAGCAGATCGTTCAGCAGGCGATGCTTGCCGACCCCGGCAGAACCCATCACATAGAGGTTGTAGCCGCTGCGCGCGATACCGGTCGCAAACTCCACGGCCTCGAGCACACGCTCCTGTCCGAGCGGGGTTTCGCGTGCCTGCAGTTCGGCAGTGTTCTCGAACGTCAGCGCCGCGCAGTCGCAGCCGTTGATCAGGGCCGTCGCGGCAAGCGGGCGCAGGCGGTCGCCCGCCGCCGCAGTGGCGGCTTCCGACTCGTCGGTCACAGGTATTCCGGCAGCTGGGCCCGGATACGCTCCGGCGTCTGGGTGGTCAGGTCCTTGGCAATTTCGTCGCTGATCAGATTACGTAAACCGGCCGACTGATGCTTACGCAGCATGCCGAGAAAGGCGGGGGCACCCATCACGTACAGCTTGTCGAAGGTGTTGCGATGACGGCTGTATTCCAGATGTGCGCAGACCTCGCTGGCGAAGCGGTTGGCAATCTCTTCCTTGGCCGTTTTGCCACTACCGAAGTCATGCGACGATCCGTTCGCGCCGCTGTCCCGGCCGCTCCTGTCGCTTACCAGGTCGCCTTCGTGCAGGCGTGCCTGTGGATTGGTCAGGGTCTCGATCTCCCGCAGGGGGCTTGCGGGCTTGTCGGCAGAAAAGAATCGGGCGCGGCAGGCGTCCGCTACAACAATCCAGGTGTTTGTCATATTGGCAATCTCCTCTCCGGTTTCGGGGGGCCGGTCGCTTTATCGCACAACACTCCGACCATATCCGACACTCCCCCACTTGTTCCACACTGCTAAGGCAACAGGGCTGAGCAGAGAGCTCGATCGGGGGCCTTTTTTGGGTAATAACAACCACTTGACAACGGGCGCGTGATACACGCCCGTGACCGAGTCTAACAGGGCCCGGTGGCATTCTCGGCATCGAGGTGCTTCCGGGGCGCCTTGTTCGCGGCCATGGACTTGCTCAGTGCGCCGAGGTTCGCGTTGCGATGTTCTGCCACGCGACCCGGCAATTGCCGGCGTATCCCTGCACCGCATGGACCGGTGTGCGCCAGCGGGCCAGGCCGCAAGCCTCAGGGCAGTTCAGCGAACGGCCGGAAGCGTGCGCCGAGATCCAGCGCCTCGGCAACCGGCTCGCAGGTGACGAACCCCCCGTAGGTGTTGACACCCCGGGCGAACGCTTGGTCGCCGCGTAACGCCCCAACGCCGTCGGCAGCAAGCCTTTGCACGTAGGGAAATGTGGCGTTGGTCAGCGCCAGCGTCGAGGTGCGCGGGTAGGCCCCAGGCATATTGCTGACGCAATAGTGGGTCACGCGGTGCACCTGGAATACAGGATCCGAATGTGTCGTCGGATGTGAGGTCGCCACACAGCCGCCCTGATCGACGCTGACATCCACGATCACCGATCCGGCCTGCATATCCTTCACCATCGCCTCGGTCACGACGTTCGGCGCCTTGTCGCCGCGGATCAGGACGGCGCCGACGACGAGATCGGCATCCCGCAGCTGTTCGGCAATACCGTCCGGCTCCGAGCGCAGGTAACGCAGCGTCGACGAGATGTCGCGCCGGAGCGCCGCCTCGCGTTCCGGATGGCGACCGAAGATCACCAGTTGGGCGCCGATCCCGGCCGCCACACGCGCCGCATGCCGGCCGACGACACCATCGCCGATGATGACGACCTTGCCGTAGGTGTCACCCATGACGTTGCCAAGCAGCATGCCCTTGCCTTGGTTCGGCTGCGCCAGGTAATAGCTGCCCATGGTCACCGCCATGTTGCCGGCCACACCACTCATCGGCGCCAGCAACGGCAGTTTTCCGGCGGCGTCCTCGACGGTCTCATAGGCCACCGCCGTGGTGTGCTGCTCGAGCAACCGTGCGGTCAGCGTCGGCGTAACACCGGCAAGGTGAAAGTAGGTGAAGACGATCTGATCGCGCAGGTAAGGATATTCCGGTGCGAGGGGCTCCTTGACCTTGACGACGAGATCGCTATCCCACGCCTCAGGCGCCTCGACCAGCCTGGCGCCGACCTGCACATAGTCGTCGTCTGAGAAGCCTGAGCCGATACCGGCACCGTGCTCGACACACGCGGTATGTCCGCCTGCGACGAGCCGCCGCACATTATCCGGGGTCAGGCCGACGCGGTTTTCCTGGTCTTTGGTCTCTTTGACCAATCCGATTCTCATCTTCCTCTCCCTCGATCGCGGCATCACCGGGCCCACGCCCGACCGCGGCACGGAAAGAACCCGTCGGCATGGGCAGCCGCGACGCTCTCCCCGAGAATGAAGCAGCGGCACGACGAGACGGCAAGTCCCCGGATCAACAAACGGTGAGATAAGCAGGCTAGACTTTCAATAGCAGGCTCAATCCTGGCAGGAGGCCGGCATGACACTCTCACTCAGATCCAGCGCCTTCGACGACGGCGGCGAGATCCCCCGCGAACACACCTGTGAGGGCGATGACACCTCGCCGCCACTCAGCTGGTCCGGTGTCCCGCAGGATACGCGCAGCCTCGTCCTTATCATCGACGATCCCGACGCCCCGGATCCGGCGGCACCGAAGATGACCTGGGTTCACTGGGTCTTGTTCAACATCCCGCCCGACGCGACCGGTCTCGCCGCCGCAATGACGTCGGAGCAACTGCCCGACGGCACCGGCGAGGGATTGAACGACTGGCAGCGAACCGGTTACGGCGGGCCCTGCCCGCCGATCGGCAGGCATCGCTACTTCCACAAGCTGTACGCGCTCGACAAAGTGCTATCGGCCATGCAGCAACCCACCAAGACCGAGGTGGAGAAGGCGATGGCGGGGCATGTCGTCGCCAGCGCACAGCTGATCGGCACCTTCCAGAAATAGGCCGGCCGCTGCACAAGCGCCACAGGGGATCGGATATGACCCCAGAAACCGCGCCGTCCTGGGAGCACTTCCACCATGTCGCTGATATCGGCGTACGTGGCAGCGGTCCGACCCTGGCCGAGGCCTTCGAACAGGCGGCACTGGCAATGACGGCCGTGATCATCGACCCGGCCGCGGTCGCCGAGACGGACGCCATCGAGATCGCGGTCTCGGCGAGCGACCGGGAAATGCTGCTGGTCGAATGGCTGGACGCCCTGATCTACGAGATGGCGACCCGCAAGATGCTGTTCCGGCGCTTTCGGGTCGAGATCCACGATCATGCGCTACGGGCCGAGGCCTGGGGAGAGCCCATTGATGTCGCGCGCCATCAGCCCGGCGTCGAGATCAAGGGCGCCACCTTGACCGAACTACGGGTAGCGCAGGACAACGAGGGCATCTGGCACGCCCAATGCGTGGTCGATGTCTGAACCGACACCGGGGTGAATCCTCATGAACGCCAAACCGCACGCAACCGAATCACCCTACGCCTGGCGCATCGAAGCGCAAGGCAAGATGCGGGTACCCGCGGTCATCTATGGCGATACCGAGTTACTCGACGACATGGATGACAAGGTATTCGAACAGGCCAGCAACGTGGCCACGCTGCCCGGCATCCAACAGGCGGCCTATGCGATGCCCGATGCGCACTGGGGCTATGGCTTTCCGATCGGCGGCGTGGCGGCCTTCGATCCCGACGAGGGCGGCGTGGTGTCGGCCGGTGGTGTCGGCTTTGACATCTCATGTGGCGTGCGCACATTACGGTCCGGCCTGACTGCGACACAGCTCGCGCCACACAAGCAGGCCGTCGCCGATCTGCTCGCGGCCACCATACCCGCAGGGCTCGGCAGTACCGGTGGAATTCGCCTCAGTCATCGCGAGATGGACCGGATGCTCAGCGAGGGTGCGGTGTGGGCCGTTGCACAGGGCTATGGGACCGAGGCCGACCTGACGCGCACCGAAGAGCACGGCTGCATGGCCGGCGCCGATCCCGCCCGGGTCTCTGACCGTGCGAAAGAACGCCAGCGTTGCGAGATGGGCACCCTGGGCTCGGGCAATCACTACCTCGAAGTCCAGCGCGTCGCACAGATCTTCGACCCAGCGGCAGCCGCGGCCTTCGAGATCGCGGAAGACGACGTCGTGATCAGTATCCACTGTGGTTCCCGCGGCCTCGGACACCAGATCGGTACCGAGTTTCTCAAGGCGATGGCGGCGAAGGCCCGGGACCACGGCATCTGGCTGCCGGATCGGGAATTGGCCTGCGCACCGATCAACTCGGCGCTGGGCGAGTCCTATCTCGGTGCAATGCGCGCCGGGATCAACTGCGCACTGGCCAACCGGCAGATCCTGACCCATCTCACCCGCAGGGTATTTGCCGATATCTTCGCCGGCATCGAACTGGTGCTGCTGTACGACGTCTCGCACAACACCTGCAAGCATGAGACCCATACGATCGACGGCCATCCAAGACGCCTGTTCGTGCACCGCAAGGGGGCGACACGGGCCTTCGGCCCGGGCCACCCGGACCTACCGGACGGGCTGCGCGAGATCGGCCAACCCGTGCTGATCGGCGGCTCGATGGGCACGGCCTCTTATATCCTCGCGGGAACGAGCGAGAGCGAGACCCTGGCATTCAGTTCGGCGTGCCACGGCGCCGGCCGCGCGATGAGTCGAAACCAGGCCAAGAAACGCTGGCATGGCCGTGGCGTCATCGATGACCTCGCCGAGCGCGGCATCCTGATCCGCAGCCCGTCACTGCGCGGGGTCGCCGAAGAGGCACCCGGGGCCTACAAAGACGTCGGCCGGGTGGTCGACGCCACGGATGCCGCCGGCCTCGCGCGCAAGGTGGCCCGTCTCGAACCCCTGGTCTGCATCAAAGGCTAATGGGCCATGGCGATCTCAACCGCATTCGACAACGCCGGCTGGCCGCTCGGCGTGGAACTATAATTTCAGACAGGAGGCGGTGGTTTTCGGTCGCCGAGCTTTCTGGCTTCCGAACAGCGTGCCCGTAGTGACAGCCACCGCAATAACGAAGAGCGTGCGACTGAACCGCTACTGACACGAGGCATCAGCGCCATGTCCATTCCCGCAGACGTCTTTCAGAATACCTCCAACGGACTGTCTGGGCTGATTGCCGAGATAGTGGACGACGAGGCAGTGACGCAGCCCGCCACGCTGGATGCCGTGCGGGCCGTCATTCTGCCCAAGACAACCACGGCCGGCGTCCCACTTAACCGCTTTTCATCCGATGAACGCCTGGCGCTACGCGACGAAATCGATGCGCTGATCGACGAGTATGGGGCCGATGCCCTGGCCATACGCTTTATGCGGCCCTGGGTCAGCGACGGCCTCGGCTGCCTTATCTCGGCCGGTCTCGACGAACTCGGCACACCCAACCTCGGCGAGATCTTTGCTGTCGCCGAAAGCGGTCTGCTGGCTCACCTGATCGGCCAGGGAGAGATCGACGACGACGAGGCACAAACCGTGATCGCCGAACTCAAGAACCTGATCGAGCGACACGGGGAGGATGCGCTGGCCGAAGACTTCTTTGGAGGTACCTGAGCCCTCGCACGCCAACGGCAGACAAAGAACCGGCAAAGTTCGAAGCG
>JASFVZ010000306.1:0-3983 GCA_050049565.1 Chromatiaceae bacterium
CCCGCCGTGCATTCTGGAATGGCGATCTCGAGGCCGCGGAAGCGGCGTACATCGAAGCCATTGCCCGCTATCCGGACGATCCCGACCTGTTCGGCGAGCTCGGCAACTTGTACGTCTCGATGGGTCGACGGCAGCGGGCGCTCGACGCCTTCTATGAGTCGGCGTTGCGGCTCCGCGCGACGGGCGAGTCAGAGAAGTTGAGTGAAGTCATAGACTTACTGGAATCCCACGGCTATCCTGAAGAGGTACAGAGCGGCGCCCAGACAGGCCGCTGAAGATCGACTGGCCGGTCAGGCCATGGGGCATTAAAAAATATTTATCGCCCTCATCGGTTTATTTTATAACACAGAATATGCTAACATTTTGATATTCGGCAAGAGCGACGATCGGGACTTTCATCAGTGAGCAATGAGAATCAAGCCGTCGAGGTAACCAACGAGGCAGGGGCCGGTTACGCGCGTCTGTCCGAAGTGTTCGAATCCAGTGCCCGGCGCTGGGAGTTGATCGTCTATCCGTCGCTGTTCGCCTTCATCATCCTGGCGGCCTACGGCTTCTATCTGGTCTACAACCTCGCCAGAGACGTCCACTACCTGGCGATCAGCGTTGACACCAATATGACGACGCTGGCCGGCAACATGCAGAACGTTTCCGAGAATATGAGTCAGTTGACCGCCAATGTTCGGGCCATGACGGTGACCATGGACTCCATTGACAACAAGATCACGACCCTCGAGCCCATGTTGGCGAATCTTGACTCGATGGATGGCGCCATCCAGTCCATGACCGCCGCGACACAGACGATGGGTCGGGCGACCCAGTACATGCAGGCCGATATGGGCCGACTCAGCTACAGCGTCGGCCGACCGATGTCGGTCATGAACGCCTTCATTCCCTGGTAGATCGAACGGCGCCTTTCGCCGTTGCCGCGCTTATCCGGCCGGCTGATCAATAGGCCTCGATCGCGGTCGGCTCGGCTTCTTCGAACGTGATGGTGTTGGTCGGTTCCTGCAGGAAGTAGCCCTGGATGTAGTTCACGCCGACGTTCCAGAGGATCGCCAGGCTGCCTGCATCTTCGACATTGCTGGCGATGGTCTTGTACCCACCCTGCTGCAACCGGGCGTTGACCCGGTTCATTGCCTCCTGCTGTGCAGGTTCGCTCGCGAGATTCCGCATGAACTCGGGCGAGAGCTTGACCACGTCGATGTCCAGGTGCCGGAACAGCGGGTCATCGGCGTCTTCGCCGGCATAGTTGTTGAGTGCGATACGGCAATTGACCTTGTGCAGGCCGTCGATCAGGGCCTTGGCGGGGACCAGTGCGGCGCGCAGATCGACCTCGCGGAACTGGAATACCAGCCAGCTTCCCTTGGCCTTGAATTCGCGCAGGCAATCGCAGACCCACAGAAGCATCGATTCGTCTTCGATCGCCGCGCGCGACAGGATGATGTAGAACGCGATCTTCTGACCGGTCTTGTGGTGGTTCGCCAGTTCGCGGATCGCGTTGCGTACCACCCAGCGGTCGATCTCTGCCATTCGCTTGGCGTCCCCCGCCGGTGAGAGGAACACCTCGGGTACGACCTCGATGCCGTCTTCGCCGATCATCCTCAGGTAGACGGAGTAGTTCTCCCGCGTATCGCCCTGCAAGCTGACAATCGGCTGGAACTTGAGCCGGAACCTGTCGTTGGCCAGCGCCTCGTCGATCTGCTTCACGATCTCGGCATCCGCTTCGGGCAGGTGCCCGGTATCGGCCGGGATATGGTCGTTGTAGAACACGACGCGGTTGTCGCCTTCGGTCCTTGCGATATTGGTCGCACGGCAGGAGCGATTGATCAATTCGTGCGCGGTCAGGTCACCGCCTTTCTCGGCGCGCGTCACCCCGATGGAATAGAGCGGCTTGATTGGCGATTCGCTGATGCTCTTGAATGCATGACTGCGCAGGTTGTGCAGGCAACGTTCGGCGATCTCCAGCGCCGGTTCATCGTCCGAGCACAGGATCATGAAGTCATGGTCGCCGAACCGTGCAAGTGTGTGCGCGGTGGTCGCGGTGGCCGCCAGCACGCTGGCGACCTCGGTCAGCATCTGCTCGACGCAGCTGAATCCGCAAGTCTCGCGTAGATCGCGGTTGTTGGTGATCGACAGCTGAACCAGAGAGTGGCTGTTCGATTGGTTGACGTCGCTCGATACCAGGGCTTCGAGACGTTCCATGAATGCCTGGCGGTTGAAGAAACCGGTCTGTTGGTCGCGGCTGGTCAGCTCTTCGATTCGCTGCTGCAGGGCGAGGTTCTGGCTCTGGTCGCGGATCATCACCTGGGTACAGCGTTCACCGTCGATGCTCGCCGGCGAAAACTCCATCCGGGCGGTGAAGTTCTGGCCATCCTCGGTGACGCAGGCGAACTCTTCGCTGTGTTTGCCATGCTGATCGAGTTTGCGCAGCGCCGCCTTGAACGCACCCCGGGCCTCAGCAGCGATCATGTCCATGATCGGCAGGCCATCGATATCATCAGCGCTGCTGTAGCCGAACATCTCGAGGTAGGCCTCGTTGGTATTCAGGTACATGCCTTCGTGGATATAGGCTATGGCATCGCGGGAACTCTGAACCAGCTGGTTGCTGCGCTCCTCGACTTCGTCCAGCTGGCGGCGCAGGCGCTTGACGTCTCTGCGCAGCATCTGGGCCTGGTGTTCGCGCCGAACTGCCAGCGCCACATGGTCCACGTGTTCCGACTCGATGATGTCCTGCGCGCCGCATTCAATCGCCTGGCGCCGGTGGTCGGACGGCCGTTCGCTGATCACGATGATGCTGGCCGACGGATTGCTCGCGCGCACCCGTTCGACGGCTTCGAGATACGGCGCCTGATCGCTGTCGGCGTTGACCAGCGCCACGCGGCAGGGATCGTTGGCGAGCTGGTGGTCGAGCGCGTCCAGAGTCTCGGCCGCTTTGACGTGCGCTGCCTGGCCCTGGTTGCGCAGGGCATTCGCGAAGCCGTCCGCCGTGGCCACCACGCAACCGATCACGAGCATCTCGACTGGATTGGCTGCGTCGTCCCCAACGAGGTCAGTTGCGCTGTCGGCCGTCATAATTTCTGATTCCGATTCTTCAGCCGCAGTCGGACTGCCGCCTACAGTGTGCTCCAGAGGTCGTTGAATTCGTCACCTGCCGCGCCATCGGAAGTGTCGCCGTCATGTTCTTCGTGCACGAACTCGAACAGGTAGCGGGCAAAGGCCGAGCTGAACTCGACCAGTCGGGTCAGCCGTACGAACTGCTCGCGCTCCCCCATGCTGAGCACGAGGTCGACGCCGGTATCCAGATTCATCGCGCTCATCACGAGACTGGCGGTGGTGTTGGCTGCCGAGTCGGTATCGTTGATCACGAGGCACTTGAAGGTGGGCCCCCGCTTGCGCGGGTTGTCCGTGGGCTGTTCGTAGACTTCGCCGGCCTCGCAGCGGGTCGCTATCACCTCGAGTCCGAGGTTCAGGCATTCGTCGGGTAGTTGATGCATCCAGCGGACGACCCCGAGGCCGTATCGGCGTTCGTCGGCGGGCGACTGCACACCGATCAGTTCGCCGATCTTGACCCTGGGTATGTGCTCGCCCTTCCAGCGAATGCAGTAACCGCCGGAACTCTCGTTGATCGTCTTGACCGGGTGCGACGGGTCCTTCTCCGGGGTCGACTCTTCGTGCTTCAGGGTTTTTGGCTGCTGCGGTGCGCGCGTGGCGAATGACTTGAGCTGCGAGGCCGGTTCGCTGCTCGACTCGCTGGCCATGCGGCTGTCATTGAACAGGGTGTCCGAAATCAGGTCGCTGTCGAGCGGAGCCAGGGAGACATCGTCGAGGCTTCCGGTCGACCAGTCGATCTTGGCTCTCGCCCGTGCCTGGGCGCCGGCATCCTGGTCCTCGAGCGTGAACAATTCGGCGGACGTAGTCGGGTAGGGCGTGTCATCGCCGGTGCGCAGATTGGCGTAGATCGCATGCAGGCCGGCGACGACGTT
>JASFVZ010000307.1:0-3982 GCA_050049565.1 Chromatiaceae bacterium
TCGGCAAATACCGGCCAACTGCCAAGCTCAAGTGACTCGCCCACGGTCACCGCAAGATAGGGGTCATCGGCTGCTTCGGCCAGGTCCTCCAGCAACGAATAGATCACCTGCGCCGGAAGGAAGGTATCGGTGGAGTAGACGTCGTCGATTGACAGGGACTGAAGACCGAGCGCTTGGGTTACGTCAATTCCTCTGGCTCGAAGCGCCTCGACGAAAGGGACCGTCAGGCTCAATCGGATCAACGGCAGTCTTGAGTGCCCGGTCAGTCCATGCGGCTGCATACTTGTGTCGCGCTCTTCTCCAGTCGGTCCTGATCTTGTCATGTCCCGCACAGAGGCAGGGTTAAAGTTTGCATTCTCGGTGGACATTTTCCGTTGCTGCATCGATTTTGCAAACTTTTCTGTTCTCGCGTCGACTACGCTAACTGATCGTGGAGCCCCTCAAACGGACCGAGCCAAATGCCCTTGATAAGGAACATCGTTGCCATCCCCGGTCTCTGCCTGCTGGCGGTGCTGCTTGTACCGCAGGCGATGGCAACCACCCTTACCAAGGAACTGTCTTGGGCGGACTTGGTGCCGAATCAGCCGGCGTTTGAAGACCCTTTCGCTTCGCTGACATCCGACCAGTTGCACGACCTTTCTCTCGTCGCTCGGGTTCGCGGGCAGGTTGCTGCCGGCCGACCACCCACGCAGGCCACTCAGGCGGAAGCCGCCGAACTCGAGGCGGCGCTAGTTGCCCAGGGAATTGATGTCGATGACCTATTGGCCAGACGAGCGGAGATAATCGAGAAACGCCGCGCCGCGGCCGAAGGAATCGTCCCTGCGCTGAACGGTCAGCAGATTCGCATGCCGGGCTATCTGTTGCCCCTTGAGTTCGATGGCACTGCCGCCATCGAGTTCTTGCTGGTGCCCTACGTCGGCGCCTGCATCCACGTCCCACCCCCGCCACCCAACCAAATTGTTTACGTCAGGTTCGATGACGGCTATGAGAACCCAGGATTGTTCACGCCGGTGTGGGTCGAAGGCTCGTTAGTCGTGGACATTAGCGAAAAGAACCTCTATCTCGTCGACGGAACCGCCGATGTCGCCGTCGGTTACAGCCTCTCGGCAATTGAAGTGGAACCCTACGTCGAATAGCCGGTTGCCCTTCGTCGGCACAGTCGCTGGTACTGCCAATCGATACTTGGATAACGTTGAAAAACAAACGACTATCAGGAGAACGTTGATGAACATGCTGACAAAACTAGGGCTAGCGCTGGTCGCCTGCGGCTTGCTGGTTGCGCATTTTGCGCATGCCGAGGAAGCGCAGCCCGAAGAAAAACCACAGACCCTCTTCACCAACGTCAATATCTACGACGGACTTACGCCAAAGCTCATCGAAAACGCCAATGTGCTGGTCGAAGGAAACCTGATCAAAGCGGTTTCAACAAATCCGATCAAGGCAGACGGTGCGACGATTATCGATGGCGGTGGACGGACATTGACGCCCGGCTTGATTGACAGCCATACCCACCTCAGTTTGGTCGCCCCGCTTGATCAGGTCGGTGAGATGGACTGGGGAGAAATTGGCGTGCGGATGGCAGTCATCGCCGAAGACCAACTGATGCGCGGATTCACCACTGTCCGCGATCTCTGCGGTAATACCCATGGCTTGCGAGCCGCCATCAACGCCGGTGCTGCACCCGGACCGCGTATCGTCAGCGCAGGTGCCTGTATATCGCCGCGCTCAGGCCATGGGGACTTTTACGGCTATAACATCCAGAAAGGCGAGCATCCTCTGGAGCGCTACGGCATCGTGCGCATCGTCGATGGTCCGACCGAGATCCGCACCGCGATCCGTGAAGAATTCCGCAAGGGAGCAAGCTTCATCAAGCTGATGATGGGCGGGGGACTGGCTTCGGCCTACGACCCGCTGGACGTGACGACTCTGCAGCCCGACGAGGTGGAGGCGGCGGTGCGCGAAACCGAGAATTGGGGTACCTATGCCACCGCACATATCTATACCGATCGCGGAATCAACATGGGTCTCGACGCCGGCATGAAGACTTTCGAGCACACACATCTCGCCAGCCGAGAGACCTACGAACGCTTCGCCAAAGAGGGTATCGTCATCAGCGCGCAGGTCCATGCCATCGGCCAGCTAAAGGGTTACCCGAGCTTTACTACGCCCGCACAAAAAAAGAAGGCGGCCTACCTCGCAGATAACGGTGAAGCGACCTTTGGCTACATAAAGGATCTCGATCTGAAGGTCGGATTCGGTGCGGATTTTTGGGGGGACATTCCGCAGCAGCGGGTGAACTCCGAAGCCATTGCCGGTCGCAAGAAATACTTTGACAACGACATGGTCCTTGAACAGTTGTTTGCCAACAATGTCATTTTGCTAGAAATGACAGGTGAACGTCTTCCATACACGGACGGTCCCTTGGGCGTTATCAAGGAAGGCGCCTATGCTGACATATTGCTTGTCGAAGGCGACCCGACCAAGGACGTCGCTGTCTTTGCTGACTGGGAAAACAAGATCGACCTGGTGATGAAAGACGGCGTGATCTACAGAAAAGCGCTCTAATCGATAGTTGGAAGAAGTGCCCTGCTCGTGCCTCACGGCAGAGTCGCTTGCGCTTTCCAGTGATATCGAGCGTCTTCCAAGCATGCGCCTCATTCGATCGAGTGTCAGCAAACAGGTCGGTCTTGGCGGTTCCGGATGGGTAAACTCGCTGTGAAGAGACTGAACTTGCTTGGGTGCAAACGTGCCGTCGAGGCCACACTGTTCGCCTTGGGGGTTGCTTCGAGCATCGGTGCCGGTGCCGAAGATTCTCGGTCACAACGGAGCTTCGGCGGCCCCAACGCGGTCGAGAACCAGATTGCCGACGATACAAAGCCGATCTCGGCACTGATCAAGGAGCGGGTCACCGACCCTTGGTTTGAATGGAAGAAAGGCCTCCAGGAGGAGCGTGCCCTGTCCTTCGGCGTCGACTACTCAAGCCTGTTGCTGACGGCCGATGAGAGCGCCGGTGAGGACAACGCCTCGGCAGGCATGTTTCGCTTCTTCGGTTCGTGGGACCTGGTAGGGCGCGGGACGCCTAATACCGGCGCGCTGGTCTGGAAGGTCGAGCACCGGCATCGGTATGGAGAGGTCAGCCCCAACGGGTTCGGACTTGGCGAGCTCGGTTATGTCGGGTTTATCGGCGCGCCTTGGAGCAATCAGGGCAAACGCCTGACCAACCTTTATTGGCGTCAGCGGTTCAACGAAGGCAGGGCGACCTTGATCGGTGGATATGTAGATGTCACCGACTACGTCGACACC
The DNA here is from genome assembly GCA_050049565.1 of Chromatiaceae bacterium. Classification (GTDB taxonomy): domain Bacteria; phylum Pseudomonadota; class Gammaproteobacteria; order Chromatiales; family Chromatiaceae; genus Thiosocius. Next base: position 3,304 of record JASFVZ010000307.1, read on the forward strand.
TTCGTTGGCGGCTCTCCGTGGACCGGCTTTGCGAACTTGGCCTTCAGCACGGGCTCGGCGAGTGTGTTTCTTCCAAACGATGCGACCCTGGGAGCCGCGGTCGGTGCGATGCTCTCCGAAAACGTCTACCTGATTGGCGGTCTGGCCAATGCCTTCTCGGACCCGACCGATCCCTTCGACGACAGTTTCGACCGCCTGTTCAATGACGGCGAGCTCTTTAAATCGTTGGAGATCGGCTGGACTTCGTCGCAGCAGCGCATCTACCAGGACAACACCCATGTCACGCTCTGGCATGTTGACGACAGCGTCGCCGCGGGCGCTGTGGAAGGGGGAGGCGCAGCCTTTTCGCATGTCCGGCACCTGGACGACCATTGGATGCCATTCATTCGCGGTGGTTACGCAGATGACGGCGGTAGCCTGCTGCAGAAGTCGCTGAGCGTCGGTTTTCTCTACCAGGATCAACCCGGTGCCGACCTATTGGGCGTGGGCCTGAACTGGGGCGAGCCCAACAAAAGCAGCTTCGGGTCCGGACTGCCTGATCAGTATACCGCGGAGGTCTTTTACCGCATCCCGGTCACCCAGCAGCTCGCGATCACGCCCAGCATCCAGTACATCAAGGATCCGGCACTGAATCCCGACAACGACGCCATCTGGGTCGCCGGGATCCGTGCAAGACTTG
>JASFVZ010000309.1:0-3974 GCA_050049565.1 Chromatiaceae bacterium
CGCGTTTCGCGACCGGCAACGGCTGCAGGCGATCATCGATGCGCTCCCCGAGCACATCGCGGTCCTTGCGCATGACGGCAGGATAGCGATGGTCAATCAGGCCTGGCGCAATTTTGCCCGGGCCAACGGCGACCCCGAGCTGGTGCACTCGGGCATTGGCAGTAACTACCTGGACGCCTGCCGGGTCGATGGGGTGGTGCCCGACGATGACGCCGAGGTCGCCTATCGGGGCGTCAAGGCGGTGTTGGAGGGCAGCAGGGTCGGGTTCACCCTGCGGTATCCCTGCCATTCACCCACCGAACAGCGCTGGTTCGTCATGAATGTCGCACCGATCCATAGCGAGGAATTCGCGGGGGTCGTCAGTCACATCAACGTGTCGACCTGGTATGCACCCGGCGCTTGACCGGGCCGCCGGTTCGGTACTTCAGGCGTCAATGCGTTTGAATCGGATCCGGTGCGGATTGACCGCGTCCTCGCCGAGACGGCGTTTCTTGTCTTCCTCATAGTCGTCGAAGTTGCCTTCGTACCAGACGACTTCCGAGTCGCCCTCGAATGCGAGGATGTGCGTCGCGATCCGGTCCAGGAACCAGCGATCGTGCGAAATGACGACGGCGCATCCGGGGAACGCCAGCAGGGCCTCTTCCAGTGCGCGCAGGGTCTCGACATCGAGGTCGTTGGTGGGTTCGTCGAGCAGCAGGACGTTGCCGCCGGACTTCAGCAGCTTGGCCAGATGCACGCGGTTGCGTTCACCGCCCGACAGGTCGCCGACCTTCTTCTGCTGGTCGGAGCCACGGAAGTTGAAGCGTGAGCAGTAAGCGCGTGACGGCATCTGGAAGTTACCGACCGTGACGATCTCCTGGTCGTCGGCGATCTCCTGCCAGACCGTATTGGCATCGTTCAAGGCGTCGCGGCTCTGGTCGACCGCGGCGATCTGCACCGTTTCGCCGATCCGCAGTTCGCCGGCATCGGGTGTCTCGGCGCCGGTCAGCATGCGGAACAGCGTGGTCTTGCCGGCGCCGTTCGGCCCGATGATGCCGACGATCCCGCCTTTCGGCAGATTGAAGCTCAGGTCCTTGTACAACAGCTTGTCACCGAACGACTTCTGCAGACCCTTGGCCTCGATCACCAGGTCGCCGAGGCGCTCTCCCGGTGGGATGTAGATCTCGTTGGTCTCATTGCGTTTCTGGAAGTCCTGGCTCTGCAGTTCCTCGAAGCGGGCGAGGCGGGCCTTGCTCTTCGCCTGGCGGCCCTTCGGGTTCTGACGCACCCACTCGAGCTCCTGCTTCATGGTCTTGATGCGGCCCTGTTCCTGCTTCTCCTCCTGTTCCAGGCGCGCCTCTTTCTGCTCCAGCCAGGACGAGTAGTTGCCTTCCCACGGGATGCCGTGGCCGCGGTCGAGTTCCAGGATCCAGCCGGCGACATTGTCGAGGAAGTAGCGGTCGTGGGTCACAGCGACGACGGTGCCCGGGTAGTCGTGCAGGAAGCGTTCGAGCCAGGCGACGGATTCGGCGTCCAGGTGGTTGGTCGGCTCATCGAGCAGCAGCATGTCCGGCTTCGACAGCAGTAGCTTGCAGAGTGCAACGCGTCGGCGTTCGCCACCGGACAGTTTGGTCACGTCGGCATCCCAGGGCGGCAGCCGCAGGGCGTCGGCGGCGACGTCCAGCTGCCGCTCCAGGTTGTGGCCGTCGGATGCCTGCAGGATGTTCTCGAGCTCGGCCTGGCGCTTGGCCAGCGCATCGAAGTCGGCATCGGGCTCGGCATAGGCGGCGTAGACCTGGTCGAGCTCGGCCTGGGCGTCGGTGATGTGACTCAGCGCCTCTTCGACATTGCCGCGGACGTCTTTGTCGGGGTCGAGCTGCGGCTCCTGCGGCAGATAGCCGACGTGTATGCCGGGTTGTGGCCGTGCCTCACCGTCGATCTCGGTATCGACACCGGCCATTATCCGCAACAAAGAGGATTTGCCGGCGCCGTTCAACCCAAGCACACCGATCTTGGCCCCCGGGAAAAACGACAGTGAAATATCGCGCAGGATCTGACGCTTCGGCGGCACGATCTTGCTGACACGGTTCATGGTGTAGATGTACTGGGCCATGGTGACTGCGGGTTGGGATTGACAGGAAGTGGCCGGATTCTACACGCCGGCCGGTGCTTTAAAAGCCGGGTCTGTTGCCGCTATCTGTGGCCAGGCAGATCGTGCAGATGGGGAACGCCGTGAATCCGGGTGCGTCGGTTGGCGAGAGACGAAGCGCGCTTTGGCGGCGCCAGGGCCTCTGGTGGCTGTTGAGCGGAGTCGGGTTGCTGCTCCTAGTGCAACTGCTCGGCCTTGCGCCCCCGGTGCTCGATAGCCTCGCCCCGGGGCTTGGGCAGGACCTCGCGATGATGCTTGGCCTGCTGGGCGGCACCGTACTGGCTTCCCTGCTGTTGGGGCGGGCACCGTCGAACGAAGAAACCGGCCTGCGGGATCGCAATACCGGCCTGTTGCTGCCGCGCCATGCCGATGAGATCGCCGGCACGCTGGTTGCGCGCGACGTCCGCGCCGGTGATAGCCGCCTGGTGCTCGCGGTCATGGTGCTTGACGAGGCGGATGCGCTGATCAAGCGCTACGGCAAGGAGCCGATGGAGCGCCTACTGGCGATGGTCGCGGAAACGCTGAAGACCCAGTGTCGCGGGGCAGACCTGCCGTTTCGCCTCTCCAAACGGGAGCTTGCCGTCTACCTGCATTGCGGTGGGCTCGAGCAGGCCGAGGCCTTCAGGCGGCGCATGCAGATGCTGCTCGGCTCGCAGCAGTTGGATTGGCACGGCGACGTGCTGAAGCCGGGTGTGCGGATGGGGATGGCGGTTCACCGGCCCGGCCTGTCATTGACCGATCTCCGGGTTGCCGCGCGCGAGCGCCTGGCCGACTGAATACGCTCAGGGCCGCCCGTGCAGGTCCGCTGCGAGCAGGGTGTTCTCCAGCAGCGTCGCGACCGTCATCGGACCGACACCGCCCGGGACCGGGGTAATCCAACCGGCCACTTCGGCCACCGCCGCCGTGTCGACATCGCCGCACAGGCTGCCGTCTTCCCGTCGGTTGATTCCGACATCGATCACAACGGCGCCGGGCTTGATCCAGTCGGCCTTGACAAACTGGGGTACACCGACGGCGGCGACCAGGATATCGGCAGCGCGGACTTTCTCCACGAGCTCGCGGGTCTTGCTATGGCACACGGTCACGGTACAGCGCGCCATCAGCAGTTCCAGGAACATCGGGCGCCCGACGATGTTCGACTGTCCGAGGATCACGGCATCCTTGCCGACCAGGTCGAGCCCGGTGCTGGCGAGCATCGTCATCACCCCCTTCGGGGTGCAGGGACGCAGCAACGGTCGGCGCAGCACCAGGCGGCCGATGTTGTACGGGTGGAAGCCGTCGACGTCCTTGGTCGGCAGGATGCTTTCGGTCACCGCGTCCTCGTCGATCTGCTCGGGCAGCGGCAGCTGAACGAGGATGCCGTCGACATCGTCGCGCCGGTTGAGTTTGTCGACCAGTGACAACAGTTCGGCCTGGGAGGTCGAAGCGGGGAGCCGCAGGATCTCGGAGAAGAAGCCCGCCTGTTCACAGGCCTTCTGCTTGTTGCGCACATAGACCTGCGAGGCCGGGTTTTCGCCGACCAGAACGACGATCAGGCCGGGGGCGCGCTGCCCTTGATCTTTGCGGCGTGCGACGTCGTTGGCGATCCGCTGTCGGAGATCGGTGGCAATCGCCTTGCCGTCGAGAATTCTGGCAGTCATGGATTTGCGGCAAGTGCTTTGGTTCAGACCCGACCGCACTATAGCAGACCCCCGTGAGGCTGATTGACGCCCCCAGGGGTGGGGCGTATGATTCCCAGCCTTCGCAAATTTTTGCGGTATTTCCGGGGTATAGCGCAGTCTGGTAGCGCGCCTGCTTTGGGAGCAGGATGTCGGGAGTTCGAATCTCTCTACCCCGACCAGTCGAA
>JASFVZ010000310.1:0-3959 GCA_050049565.1 Chromatiaceae bacterium
TCTCGCGCGTTTTCGTCCCGGAGCGCACCCCCTGGCCGCCGCGCACCCTTGTCGCGGCGCGGCGTCTCATCACGCGTGGTACGGCCTGCTCAGCTCATGCACCGCCTCGATCATGGCACCCGCATGTTCCGGTGGTATCGCCGGGTGGATGCCGTGACCGAGATTGAACACATGGCCCGAGCCTTCACCGTAGCTTGCGAGGACATCGCCGACCGCGCGGCGGATCGCGTCGGGTGACGCATAGAGGGTGCAGGGGTCGAGGTTACCCTGCAGCGCGACCCGGTGGCCGACGCGGCGGCGCGCATCGCCGATATCGGTGGTCCAGTCGAGGCCGAGCGCGTTACAGCCGGTCTCGGCCATCTGCTCGAGCCATTGCCCGCCACCCTTGGTGAACAGGATCACCGGCACCTTCCTGCCCTCGGCCTCGCGGGTCAGGCCGTCGACGATGCGCTGCATATAGGCCAGCGAGAAGTCGCCATAGTCCTTCGGCGTCAGCGAGCCGCCCCAGGTATCGAACACCATCACCGCCTGCGCACCGGCCGCGATCTGCGCATTCAGGTAGACCGTGACCGCATCGGCCAGCTTGCCGAGCAGCGCATGCATCAGTTCCGGGCTGTCATAGAGCATGCCCTTGGAGCGGGCGAAGGTCTTGGTCGTCGCACCCTCGACCATGTAGGTCGCCAGTGTCCACGGGCTGCCGGCAAACCCGATCAGGGGCACGCGGCCCTGCAGTTCGCGACGGATCGTACGCACGGCGTCCATCACGTAGCGCAGGCTGTCCTCGGGATCGGGCACGCCGAGCGCATCGATCGCGGCCTTGTCGCGCACCGGGCGTTCGAAGCGCGGCCCCTCGCCCTCGCTGAAATACAGCCCGAGGCCCATGGCGTCCGGGATCGTGAGGATGTCGGAGAACAGGATCGCCGCGTCCAGCGGGTAGCGTTCGAGGGGCTGCAGGGTGACCTCGCAGGCGAGGTCGGGATTCATGCAGAGATCCATGAAGCTGCCGGCCCGCTCGCGGGTCGCACGATACTCGGGCAGGTAACGACCGGCCTGGCGCATCATCCAGACCGGGGTGACGTCGACGGGCTGACGGAGCAGGGCGCGGAGAAAACGATCGTTCTTCAGTTCGGTCATGGACTGGTGGTCAGGCAACGAAGGATAGCGAAGGATATATGGATAAGGCGCCGGGCACAGCCCGATCGCGTCTCGGACCGTCGCAAACCGCCTGGCGGCGGGGCACCAACCAAGAGGTGGCCGCGCTAGGCTAGCACCGACGGTGCGGCGCTGGCAGCGCCCTCTGCTGTTGCGTCATCGCAAGCCGCGCAGCGGTGCGACTATCTCCGGTGAGTTGCTGCGCGGGTAGCAACGAGGCACCGGCGGCATCAGCGCGGCAGGCTGGTCATCCCCATCAGGTATTCATCGACGGCGCGCGCGCATTGCCGACCCTCGCGGATCGCCCAGACCACCAGCGACTGACCGCGCCGCATGTCACCCGCCGCGAATACGCCGTCGAGCGACGTCTTGTAGGCCGCCGGCCCTTCGGTCGCACCCTGCACGTTGCCGCGGCCATCGAGCGCAACGCCGAGGTCGTTCAACATGCCGTCGTGCACCGGGTGGACGAAGCCCATCGCGAGCGTCACCAGGTCGGCCTTGAGTTCGAACTCCGAATCCGGCACCTCGGACATCTGCCAGCGACCGTCGGCATCCTTGTCCCAGCGCACCAGCGCACACTTGAGCGCACGCAGCCGGCCTTCGTCATCACCCAGGAATTCCTTGGTGGTGACGTTCCACATCCGCTCGCAACCTTCTTCCTGCGAGCTCGAGGTACGCAGCTTGTTCGGCCAGTCCGGCCAGGTCAGGCCCTTGTCTTCCCTCTCCGGTGGCTTGTCGAGGATCTCGATCTGGGTCACCGATGCCGCGCCATGGCGGTTCGATGTGCCGATGCAGTCCGAGCCGGTATCGCCGCCGCCGATCACGATGACGTGCCGACCCTCGGCGCTGATCAGGTAGTCCTCGGCACCCGGCACCCCTTGCACCACCTTGCTGTTGGCCCGCAGGAAGTCCATCGCGAAGTGGATGCCGTCGAGATCGCGCCCCGGAATCGGCAGGTCGCGCGGCTTCTCCGAGCCCCCGGCCAGTACGACCGCGTCGAACTCGTCGAGCAGACGTTGGGTCGGGAAGCGCTCGTCGCCGACATGGGTGTTGACGTGAAACTTGACGCCCTCGGCCTTCATCTGGCCCATGCGGCGTTTGATCACCTGCTTGGCCAGCTTGAAATCCGGGATGCCGTAACGCAACAGCCCGCCGACGCCGTCCTGTTTCTCGAACACCGACACCGCGTGGCCGGCGCGCGCCAGCTGTTGCGCGCAGGCCAGGCCGGCCGGGCCGGAGCCCACGATCGCGACACGCTTGCCGGTCTTGTGGGTCGGGATCTGCGGCTGGATCCAGCCCTCCTGCCAGGCCTTTTCGACGATCGACAGTTCGATGTTCTTGATCGTGACCGGCGCATCGTCGATGTTCAGCGTACACGCGGCCTCGCACGGCGCCGGGCAGATTCGCCCGGTGAACTCGGGGAAGTTGTTGGTCGAATGCAACACGTCGATCGCCGAACGCCAGTCATGTTGATAGACCAGGTCGTTCCAGTCGGGGATCAGGTTGTCGACCGGGCAACCCTGATGACAGAACGGGATACCGCAGTCCATACAGCGCGCACCCTGCCGGCTGACGTCTTCGTCGGGCAGGGCGATCGTGAACTCGTTGTAGTGCGTGATGCGATCGGCGACCGGTGCGTAGGCGCGGTCCTGGCGATCGATCTCTTTGAAACCGGTAGGTTTTCCCATCGTCTTCTTACTCGTTGCGGGCGCCTTTGGCGCCGTTCGTGTTGTTGGCTATCCGCGTCAGTTCGTCGGGCACGCTGTGCGTGCCGAAAACAATACCGGGCTCAGCCCGATCGAGGTGTGAGCTGCGCCATCGACTAGGCCGCGGTCTTGGCCTTCTCGACCGCCGTCTGCATCTCCTGCAGCGCCCGGCGGTAGTCGACCGGCATGACCTTCTTGAACTTCGCCAGCGAACCGGCCCAATCCGCGAGCAGCCGTGTCGCCACCGCAGAGCCGGTAAACGCCAGGTGGCGCTCGACCAGCTGGCGCAAACGGATCGCGTCGAACCGGGTCATGTCATGCGAGACATCGACCCTACCGTGCGCCTCGAGATCACCGCCCTGGTGCGCAAGGTGCTCCAGGGCCTCGTCCTCGGCGGCAATCGGTTCCAGTTCGACCATCGCCAGGTTGCAGCGTTGCTCGAACGTGTCGTCCTCGTCGAAGACATAGGCGATCCCGCCGGACATGCCGGCCGCGAAGTTGCGTCCCGTCGGGCCGAGCACGGCGACGATGCCGCCGGTCATGTACTCGCAGCCATGATCACCGACACCCTCGACAACCGCGGTCGCGCCCGAGTTGCGCACCGCGAAGCGCTCACCGGCGACACCGCGGAAGTAGCACTCGCCCTTGATCGCGCCATACAGCACCGTGTTGCCGACAATGATGTTGTCTTCGGCGCGCTCGATCTTGCTGTCCGCGGGCGGGTAGATGATCAACTTGCCGCCGGACAGCCCTTTGCCGACGTAATCGTTGCCCTCGCCGGCGAGCTCGATGGTCACACCACGGGCAACCCAGGCCCCGAACGACTGTCCCGCCGTGCCCCTGGCGTTGATCCTGATGGTGTCATCGGGCAGCCCGTCGAAGCCGTACTTCTCGGCCAGGCGACCGGAGAGCAGGGTACCGAAGGTGCGGTTGACGTTATGGATATCGATGTCGATCTCAACCTTGTCGCCGTTTTCGAGCGCCGGACGGGCCAGCTCGATCAGACGGTTGTCGAGCGCCTTTTCGATTCCGTGGTCCTGCAGCTCCGAGCAGTACAGGGTGTCGCCGTCGGCGGCCGCGGGCTTGGTCAGCAGACGGCTG
>JASFVZ010000045.1:0-9022 GCA_050049565.1 Chromatiaceae bacterium
GGCCCCCGTCGCTGTTTTAGTCAGCCGGCCGATCCCCCGGAGAAGGCACCCCATGCTGGAAAACTACCTGCCCGTGCTGATCTTCATCGTCATCGGCACCGTGGTCGGCGCCGCGATGATCGGGCTGGGCTTCGTACTGTCGCCGAACCGGCCCGACAGCGAAAAGAACTCCCCCTACGAATGCGGCTTCGAGGCGTTCGAGGACTCGCGGATGAAGTTCGACGTCCGCTACTACCTGGTCGCCATACTGTTCATCATCTTCGATCTCGAGATCGCCTTTCTCTTCCCCTGGGCCGTGGTCCTCGATCAGATCGGCATGGTCGGCTTCTGGGCGATGATGATCTTTCTCGGCATCCTCGTGGTCGGTTTCATCTACGAATGGAAGAAAGGGGCGCTGGAATGGGAATAGAAGGCGTTCTCGACAAGGGCTACTTCACCACGTCGCTCGACGGCGTGATCAACTGGGCCCGCACCGGCTCGATGTGGCCGATGACCTTTGGCCTTGCCTGCTGCGCCGTCGAGATGATGCACGCGGCCGCGGCGCGCTACGACATCGACCGCTTCGGCATGGTGTTCCGGCCGAGTCCACGCCAGTCCGACGTCATGATCGTCGCCGGTACCTTGGTCAACAAGATGGCGCCGGCGCTGCGCAAGGTCTATGACCAGATGGCCGAGCCGCGCTGGGTCGTCTCGATGGGCTCGTGCGCAAACGGCGGCGGTTATTACCACTATTCCTACGCCGTGGTGCGCGGCTGCGATCGCATCGTGCCGGTCGACGTCTACGTACCCGGTTGTCCGCCGACGGCCGAGGCGCTGTTGTGGGGCATCCTGCAGCTGCAGCGAAAGATCCGCGAAACCAACACCATTGCACGCTAGGTCGATCGGGAAACACGTATGACATCGGAAGATCGCCTGGACGAGCTCGAAGAAGCCCTCGAGGAACACCTCGAAGACTTCGAGGGCCTAAGCCGACTGCGCGAGCGCGGTGAGGTGACTCTCACGGTGCCGCGCGAGCAACTGCTCGACGTGATGAAGGTGCTGCGCGAGACGCTTGCGTTGGCCTTCGAGGAATGCATCGATGTCTGCGGCGTCGACTATGCTGCCTATGGCGAGTCGGAGTGGGTGACCACGGGCGCCGCCAACAGCGGCTTCGGGCGTGGCGCGAGCCGCGATGTACCGGAGATGGATCCGAAGAACCGCTTCGCCGCGGTCTATCATCTGCTGTCGGTCACCCACAACGTCCGGCTGCGGGTCAAGACCTTCCTCGATGCCGATCGCCCGATCGTCGATTCGGTGATCGGCATCTGGCCGTCGGCGAACTGGTTCGAGCGCGAGGCCTTCGACCTGTTCGGTATCCTGTTCACCGGGCATCCCGATCTGCGTCGGATCCTCACCGACTATGGTTTCATCGGACACCCGTTCCGCAAGGATTTCCCGCTGATCGGCCAGGTCGAGATGCGCTACGACCCGGAGCAACAGCGCGTGGTCTATCAGCCGGTCAGCATCGAGCCGAGGACCCTGGTCCCGCGTGTGATCCGCGAGGACAGCCGCTACGAACAAGGCTGGAAACCGCAACCTTCCCCCGAGGAGGCGGACTGAGCGCATGGCTGAAATCCGCAATTACACGCTGAACTTCGGGCCACAGCACCCGGCGGCTCACGGTGTGCTGCGCCTGGTGCTCGAGATGGACGGTGAGGTGATCGAGCGCGCCGATCCGCACATCGGCCTGCTGCACCGGGCGACCGAGAAGCTCGCCGAGAGCAAGCCCTACAACCAGTCGATCGGCTACATGGACCGCCTCGACTATGTATCGATGATGTGCAGTGAGCACGGCTATGTGCGCGCGATCGAGAAGCTGATCGGCGTCGAGCCGCCGCTCCGGGCACAGTACATCCGCACGATGTTCGACGAGATCACGCGCATCCTGAATCACCTGATGTGGTTGGGCACCCACGCGCTCGACGTCGGCGCGATGACCATGTTCCTGTACTGCTTCCGTGAGCGCGAGGACCTGATGGACTGCTACGAGGCAGTGTCCGGCACGCGCATGCACGCGACCTACTACCGGCCGGGCGGTGTCTATCGCGACCTGCCCGATCAGATGCCCAAGTATGAGCCCGGACAGTTCGCCAGCGACGCGGAAGCGAAGCGGCGCAACGAAGCGCGCGAGGGCTCGCTGCTCGATTTCATCGAGGCCTTCATCGATCGTTTCCCCGGTCTGGTCGACGAGTACGAGACCCTGCTGACCGACAACCGTATCTGGAAGCAGCGCACCGTCGGCATTGGGGTCGTCACGCCGGAGCGGGCGATGCAACTCGGCTTTACCGGGCCGATGCTGCGCGGGTCCGGAGTCGCCTGGGACCTGCGCAAGAAACAACCCTACGCGGCCTATGACCAGGTCGACTTCGACATCCCGGTGGGAACCAATGGCGACTGCTACGATCGCTATCTGGTGAGGGTCGAGGAGTTTCGTCAGAGCGCACGTATCATCAAGCAGTGCGTCGGATGGCTGCGGAACAACCCCGGCCCGGTGATGATCGACGATCACAAGGTTTCGCCGCCGAAGCGCGCTGACATGAAGGATGACATGGAAGCGCTGATTCACCACTTTAAGCTGTTCACGGAAGGTTACTGTCCGCCGCCGGGTGAGGTTTACGCGGCCGTCGAGGCGCCGAAAGGCGAGTTCGGCTGTTACATCGTGTCCGACGGCGCCAACAAGCCCTACCGCCTGAAGATCCGGGCGCCGGGCTTTCCGCACCTTGCAGCAATGGATGAAATGGCGCGCGGCCATATGCTGGCCGACGTGGTCGCGATCATCGGTACGATGGACATCGTTTTTGGAGAGATCGACCGATGAGCATGCGCAGCGAACCGATGGTCCGCGTCGAGAAGTGCGAGGACAAGAGCAGTCTGTTCACGCCCGAGATCCGGGCGGAGATCGACAGCTGGATAGCGAAGTACCCCGAAGGCTGGCAGCAGTCGGCCTGCATGCCGGCACTGATGATCGTTCAGGAAATGAACGGCGGCCACCTGACCGAACAACTGATGGACCAGGTGGCCGACTACCTCGATATGCCGGCGATTGCGGTCTACGAGGTCGCCACCTTCTATTCGATGTTCGAACACAAGCCGGTCGGTCGGCACAAGATCTGCCTGTGCACCAATGTGTCGTGCATGATCAATGGCTGTGACGACATCCTCGAGCACCTGAGCACCCGTCTCGGGATCGGTTTCGGCGAGGTCACGGAGGACGGCCGGTTCAGCCTGAAGGAAGTCGAGTGTCTCGGTGCCTGCGGTGGTGCACCGATGATGCAGATCGGCCACACCTACTACGAGAACCTGACGCCCCAGCTGGTCGATCAGATCCTGGACGGGTTGGAGTAACGCCATGGCCAACGAAGTCTGTTTCCGAACCCTGCACAAAGACCTGCCCTGGCGCCTGGAGACCTACCAGTCCGAGGGGGGTTACGAGGCGCTGAAGAAGATCCTGCAGGACAAGATCCCGCAGGAAGACATCATCGAGGCGGTCAAACAGTCGGGCCTGCGCGGGCGCGGCGGTGCCGGATTCCCGACCGGTCTGAAGTGGAGCTTCATCAACCGCACGGCGCCCGGTGACAAATACGTCGTCGTCAACTCCGATGAAGGCGAGCCCGGGACCTTCAAGGACCGCGATATCCTGCGCTACAACCCGCACTCGCTGGTCGAGGGCATGATCATCTGCGGTTACGCGATCGGTGCCGCGACCGGCTACAACTACATCCGCGGCGAGTTCTGGGAGCCGTACGAGCGCTTCGAAGCGGCGCTGGGCGAGGCACGCGAGGCCGGCCTGCTCGGCGAGAACATACTCGGCTCGGGATTCAGCTTCGATATCCACACCCACCTGGGTGCAGGCGCCTACATCTGCGGCGAGGAAACCGCGCTGCTCGAGTCGCTCGAGGGCAAGAAGGGCCAGCCGCGCTTCAAGCCGCCGTTCCCGGCGATGTTTGGTCTGTATGGTCGGCCGACGGTGATCAACAACACCGAAACGCTGGCGTCGGTGCCGGACATCATCCGGCAGGGCGCCGACTGGTTCCGCGAGATCGGCGTGCCGAACAGCGGTGGCCCGAAGCTGTTCTCCGTGTCCGGCAATGTCGCCCGGCCCGGCAACTACGAGGTGCCGCTCGGCACCCCGTTCAGCGAGCTGCTCGAAATGGCGGGTGGCATGCGTGACGGCCGGCCGTGCAAGGCAGTGATACCGGGCGGGTCATCGGCACCGGTGCTGCCGGGCGAGGTGATGATGGATCTGACCATGGACTATGACAGCATCGCCCAGGCCGGTTCGATGCTGGGGTCCGGCGCGGTCATCGTGATGGACGACACCAATTGCATGGTCAAGGTGCTCGACCGGATCTCCTACTTTTACTACGAAGAGTCCTGCGGCCAGTGCACACCGTGCCGTGAAGGCACCGGCTGGATGCATCGCGTCGTCCACCGGATCGAGACCGGCAAGGGGCGCAACGAAGACCTCGACCTGCTGGATGATGTCGCGAGCAAGATCATGGGCCGTACCATCTGCGCGCTCGGCGATGCCGCCGCGATGCCCGTTACCGGCTTCATCAAGCACTTCCGCGACGAGTTCCAGTACCACATCGACCACCAGAAGTGCATGGTGTAGGGCAGATGGCGGACGAACAGACCTTCACGATCGAAGTCGACGGCCAGGCGCTCGAAGCCAGGCCCGGGCAGATGCTGATCGAAGTGACCGACGCCGCCGGTATCTCGGTGCCGCGCTTCTGTTATCACAAGCACCTGTCGGTCGCGGCGAACTGCCGGATGTGCCTGGTCGAGGTCGAAAAGGCGCCGAAGCCGCTGCCGGCCTGCGCTACACCGGTTGCCGACGGCATGAAGGTCTATACGCGCTCGCCGTTGGCCCGCGAGGCCCAGAAAGGCACGATGGAGTTCCTGCTGATCAATCACCCGCTCGACTGCCCGATCTGCGATCAGGGCGGCGAGTGCGAGCTGCAGGACGTCGCGATGGGCTACGGTGGCGATGTCTCGCGCTTCACCGAGCGCAAGCGGGTGGTGCGCGACGAGGATATCGGGTCGCTGATCTCGACCGACATGACCCGTTGTATCCATTGCACCCGCTGCGTTCGGTTCGGCGGTGAGATCGCCGGACTGCGCGAGCTGGGCGCCACCGGCCGCGGCGAGCATATGCGCATCGGGGTCTACATCGAACAGGCCGTGTCTTCCGAACTGTCGGGCAACGTCATCGACCTGTGCCCGGTCGGCGCCCTGACCTCGAAACCGGCGCGCTACCAGGCGCGTTCCTGGGAGCTGTCCGAGTACGACGGCATCGCGCCGCACGACGGGGTCGGCAGTAACCTGCATATCCATGTCCGGCGTGACAAGCTGATGCGGGTGGTGCCGCGCGAGAATGCCGGCGTCAACCAGACCTGGATCTCCGACCGCGACCGCTTCAGCTACCAGGGCCTGTACAGCCCGGATCGGCTGCAGCGACCGATGATCCGGGAGGACGGCAAGCTGCGCGAAGTCGATTGGCAACAGGCCCTGCGCGCGGCTGCCGAGGCGTTGCAAGGCGTGGCACCCGAGCGGCTCGGTGTGTTGGTTTCGCCGAGCGCCACCCTGGAAGAGCAGTACCTGAGCGCCAAGCTGACCCGCGGGCTGGGCAGCCCCAACATCGATCACCGGCTGCGTCAGTCGGACTTCCGCGGGGACCGCAGCGATCCTCCGCTGCCGTGGCTCGGCCTGCCGATCGACCAGCTGGCGCAGTCGGATGCCGTGCTGCTGGTCGGTTCCTGGTTACGCAAGGACCAGCCGCTGTTGAACCACCGCGTGCGCCTGGCACAGCGCGAAGGCGCCGAGGTCATGGCGATCAACCCGGTGGCCTACGATTTCAACTTCGAGCTGGCGGTCGATGTGGCCTGTGTGCCCTCAGCGATGGTACGCGAGCTCGCCGGTGTCGCCGCGGCGCTGGGTGCCGACACCCTGGGTACCAAAGCCGACGTCGACGAGGCCCACAAGGCGATTGCGGCCGCCCTCGAGCAGTCGCAGCGCGGTGTGCTGTTGCTCGGTACGGCGGCGTTCATGCATCCGGACTACGCGCTGTTGCGTGCACTCGCCCAGGCGGTGGCCGCGGCCGCCGGCGTCACCCTCGGTTTTGTCGGTGCCGGCAGCAACGATACCGGCGCCTGGATGGCCGGTGCGGTGCCGCATCGGCAGCCGGGCGGCAAGCCGGTAGCGACTCCGGGCGCCGCGGTTGCGACGATGATCCAGGACCCGCCCGAGTTGATGGTCACGATCGGCTTCGAGCCCGAGATGGACGTGGCCGATCCCGCCGGCATGCAGGCGGCGATGCAACGGTCGAAGGTGCTGGCGTTGACCAGCCACCTGTCACCGGGACTCGAGGCCCGCGCCGATATCCTGCTGCCGATTGCCGCGTTTGCCGAGACGTCCGGCACCTACGTGAATCTCTCCGGCGTGGCCCAGAGCTTCCGCGGTGTCGCCAGTCCAGCCGGTGAGGCCCGCCCGGCCTGGAAGGTACTGCGGGTGCTCGGCAACCTGGTCGACATCGAGGGGTTCGATTATGTCGAGTCGACCGAGGTGCGCGACGAGGTCCTGGGGCTCTGCAGCAAACTCGAACCCGACAACAGCATGCCGGCGCTCGGCCAGCCGCTCGCGCCGCGACTGGCACCCGCGACCTGGGAACGCATCGGCGGCGTCCCGATGTACGCGATCGATGCGACGACACGCCGCGCGCACGCCCTGCAGCTGACACCCGACGCCTGGCGCAACGGTGTCCGCATCGGTCCAGGGGCCGCGGCGAAGCTGGGTATCGCCGCCAATGATCCGGTGCGGGTGACCCAGGGCGATGCCAGCGTCGAGCTCACGGTGTCGATCGATGATGCCGTCCCCGACGGCTGCATCTGGCTGCCGACCGCGGTTGCCGGTACCGAGGCGCTCGGCGAGGGATTCGCCGCGGTGGCGGTGGAGAAGATCTGAATGAGAGACGGGCATGCTTGAGTTGTGGACATCAATCCCGGTCGTGATCCAGATCGTGATCAAGATCGTCGCGATCATGCTGCCGCTGATGGTGCTCGTCGCCTATTACACCTACGCCGAGCGCAAGATCATCGGTTTCATGCAGGTCCGCAACGGACCGAACCGGGTCGGCTTCTTCGGCATGCGTCTGTGGGGTCTCGGTCAGCCGATCGCCGATGCGGTCAAGCTGATGTTCAAGGAGATCATCATCCCGACCGGGGCCAACAAGCTGTTGTTCCTGATTGCCCCGATGCTGTCGATCGGCCCGGCGCTGGCCGCCTGGGCGGTCTTTCCGTTCGATGCCGGGATGGTGCTGGCCGACGTCAATGCCGGGCTGCTGTATATCCTCGCGATGACCTCGCTGGGTGTCTATGGCGTGATCATCGCCGGCTGGGCGTCCAACTCGAAGTACGCCTTCCTGGGCTCGATACGCTCCGCGGCGCAGATCGTCTCCTACGAGATCGCGATGGGCTTCGCGCTGGTCGGAGTACTGATCGCGGCCGGCAGCCTGAATCTCGGCGACATCGTGATGGCCCAGGACGGCAGCTTCCTGCACTGGTTCTGGCTGCCGCTGTTGCCACTGTTCCTGGTCTACTTCATCTCCGGCGTGGCCGAGACCAACCGCGCGCCGTTCGACGTCGCCGAGGGCGAGTCGGAGATCGTGGCCGGTTTTCACGTCGAGTACTCGGGCATGGCCTTTGCCGTGTTCTTCCTCGCCGAGTACGCCAACATGATCCTGATCTCGGCGCTCAGTGCGCTGCTGTTCCTCGGCGGCTGGTTGTCGCCGCTGCCGAACAGCTGGTCGGAAGGCGTGTTCCTGCTCGACGACGGTTTCCACTGGCTGCTACTGAAGACCTTCCTGTTCATGTTCCTGTTCCTGTGGTTCCGCGCGACCTTCCCGCGCTACCGCTATGACCAGATCATGCGCCTGGGCTGGAAGGTGTTCATCCCGATCACGATCGTCTGGATCGTCGTGGTCGCCGGCATGCGGGTCGGCCAGATGCCCTGGTGGTTCGATTGAGGCTTGCACGATGAAGACGGTAGTCAATTACTTTCGCAGCCTGTTCCTGTTCGAGCTGCTCAAGGGGCTCAGCCTGACCGGGAGCTACTTCCTGTCGCGCAAGTTCACCCTGCAGTACCCGGAGCAGAAGGCACCTGTCTCGCCGCGTTTCCGCGGCCTGCACGCGCTGCGGCGCTATCCGAACGGCGAGGAACGCTGCATCGCCTGCAAGTTGTGCGAGGCGGTCTGTCCCGCGCTGGCGATCACGATCGAGGCCGAGCCGCGCGCCGACGGCTCGCGGCGCACGACCCGCTACGACATCGACCTGTTCAAGTGCATTTACTGTGGCTTCTGCGAGGAGTCCTGCCCGGTCGATTCGATCGTCGAGACCCGGGTGTACGAGTACCACTTCGAAAACCGCGGCGAGCAGATCATGACCAAGCAGACCCTGCTCGAGATCGGCGACAAATACGAAAAACAACTCGCGGCAGACAGGGCCGCTCAGGCCAGCGTGCGCTGACCCCGGGGACACACACCGCATGACATTCGAGAAGTTCCTTTTCTATGTGTTCGCCGTTTTTTTGGTCGGCGCCGCCGTTATGGTCATTACCCGCAGGAACCCAGTCCATTCGGCCTTGTTCCTGGTTCTCGCCTTTTTCAACAGTGCCGGCCTCTGGATGCTGGCCGAGGCCGAATTCCTGGCCATTGCGCTGGTGCTGGTCTACGTCGGTGCCGTCATGGTGCTGTTCCTGTTCGTCGTGATGATGCTCGATATCAATATCGCCGAACTGCGCGCCGGCTTCGTCCGCAATGCACCGGTCGCGGTGCTGGTCGCCGCGCTGATGGTCGTCGAACTGATCGTCGTGGTCGGGCCGCAACGCTTCGGCCTCGACGCCTTCGCGCCGCCCGAACCCAAGCCAGCAGATTACAGCAACACCGAGGAGCTCGGCCTGGCGCTGTTCACCGAGCACCTGTATGCGT
>JASFVZ010000311.1:0-3934 GCA_050049565.1 Chromatiaceae bacterium
CGGCGCCGGCGTGCTGCACCAGGATACCGACAGCTTCGACAGCACCAGGGGCAGCCTGATCGGCCGCCAGGTGCTCGACCAGGACCCGTGGGTACAGACCCGCTTCGTCGAGTTGCAGTACGAGTCATCCGAGGTCGGCGACGAGGACATCCACACGACCCTGCTGATGCCGGGCATCGCAATCGAGCGCCTCGAGGCCGACAACCCGCTGCGCGCCCGCAGGGGTTATCGAATCAATCTCGAAGTCCGTGGTGCATGGGAGGCACTGTTGTCGTCGGCCAGCTTCATCCAGCTGCGTGCCAGTGCCAAAGGGGCCTATCGCTTCGGTGAAGGTGGCCGGGTAATCGGCAGGATCGACGCGGGGACGACGCCGGGCGACCCGCTCGACGAGCTGCCGGTCTCGGTCCGGTTCTTCGCCGGGGGCGACAACAGCGTCAGGGGGTACAAGTACCAGTCACTCGGGCCGGAGAATGCCGACGGTGATACGACGGGCGGCCGCCACCTGCTGACCGGCAGCCTCGAATACGACCATCCTGTCTACGGCGACGATATCTGGGCAGCGGCCTTCGTCGACGCCGGCAATGCGTTCGACGACGACTTCTCGGTCCGCTACAGCGTCGGCGTCGGCGCGCGTTGGTACTCACCCGTTGGCCGGGTAAGCCTCGACCTCGCCTTCCCCGACGACACCAGCAGGGACGACTGGCGCATCCACTTCGGGTTGGGAGTGGGTTTTTGAGGCTGCGGCGGCGTCTGCTGCTCGGCGTGCTCGTGGTGCTGGGCCTGCCCATGCTCCTGCTCGTTCTGCTGTTGACCGCCGCAGCGACCGAAAGCGGCACGCGCTCGCTGCTGAAGCTTGCCGTAGCGATGGTCCCGACAGGTGACCTGGCGCTCAGCGTTCGGCACGACGGCGGCAGCCTGCTCGGGCGACTGGTGTTGGGCGACCTTGTCCTCCGCCAGGGAGGCCTCGCGGTCAGTGCCGACCGTCTGGAGTTCGTTTGGCGACCCCAGGCGCTGTGGTCACGGCATCTCGACATCGAACGCCTGAGCACGTCTAAGCTCTCGATCGTACTGCCGCCATCGGAAGCAACCACCGAACCCGGCACGCCGACGATCCCGGACATCGCGCTGCCGGTTCGCGTCTCGGTCGGCTCGCTGCATGCAGAGCAGGTCAGCTTCCAACAAGGTGAGCTCTCGCAACATATCGAGCTCATCGATCTGCAGTTGACGGCCGACGCCTCGGCGATCGAGGTCGCACTCGACTCGCTGGTCGCCCCGCAGGGCAGGGTCACCGGCACCCTCGACCTGCAGCCGACGGCGCCGCACCGGGTCAGCGCCGAGCTATCGATCCAGACCAGCGAGACCCTCGCCGGACCGGCGGTCGGCGCAATCGTGACCCGCGCCCGTGTCGACGGAGCGGCGCTTCGCCCGCAGGTCCAGATCGAGCTGTCCCGTCCCGTGCAAGCCCGCCTGTCCGGCGCGCTCATACTCGACGCGACCGTACCGCAGTTTGATCTGACCCTCGACTGGCCCGCGCTGCGCTGGCCGCTCAGCGGTGACGCCGCGGTCAGTGCCGGTGCCGGGCGACTCGCGGTCGAAGGCACGGCGGACGACTACCGGCTGGCCCTGCGCACCACGATCGATGCGCCCGACCTGCCGGCGACGGCCGAGCTCCGGGTCGAAGGCGCTGGCAGTACCCGGGCACTGACCCTGGCGCCGCTGGAGCTCGGCATCGCCGACGCGAGCCTAGTCGCACGCGGCGAGGTCGGCTGGCTACCCAGCCTCGCCTGGCAACTCGACCTCGTCGCCAGGCGCCTGAACCCGGGGCTGTTGCAGCCCGACTGGCCGGGCGCGCTCGATGCGGCGCTCGCGGTCTCGGGCAGCCTCGGTCCTGACCAGGCAATCACCGCCGACATCCAGATCGAACGCATCGCCGGCGTGTTGCGCGAACAGCCGGTCCTGGCGTCCGGACTACTGAGACTGCGCGGCAACGCGTGGCAGGCCAGCGGCCTGGCGCTGGCCTCGGGACCGAACAGCCTGACGATCGACGGCGCGCTCGACCAGCGCATCGATGCCAGCGTCGTCGTCGACGCGCCCGACCTGGCGGCCGTCTACCCGGGGCTCACCGGTTCACTGTCCGGCAATGGCCAGGTCGCCGGCACGCTCGAGCGTCCGTTGGTGCGCGCGGATTTCAGGGGCCGCGACATCGGCTTCGCCGATACCCTGCTGGAAGGCCTGGAACTCGCGGTCGACTGGCAGGCCAGCGGCGGCAATGCGCGCCTGACGCTGGCGAACCTGCAGCAGGGCGGGCAGACGATCGACACTGCCGTGGCAGAGCTCCGCGGCAGTTCGGAAGACCATAAGCTGCAGCTGACGGCAGAGGGCGAAATGCTGCAGCTCGAGCTCGCCGTCGCGGGCGGCTACGCGGCCGAGGCCTGGCAGGGCTCAATCGACCGGCTGTCCGTCGAACAGGACCTGGCCGGCGCCTGGATGCTCGCCGCGCCGGCGCAGCTGCGCCTGGGTCCCGGCCGCAGCAGCCTCGGCGATCTCTGTCTCGAGCAGCCCCCCGCGAGGCTGTGCGCCCAGGGCCGCTGGCAGGCGGACGGCCCGGTCGACGTCACCGCGACCCTCGAACGACTGGCCCTCGGACCGCTGGTGCGGCGACTGTCACCGGATATCGAGGTCACCGCCGAATTCGCTGGACGTCTCGCGGTCACCGGCACACTGCCGAACCCCAGCGCGACCCTGCAGCTGCGATCCGACGAGGGTGCGATACAGGTCGACGACCCGGACCTGGCGGAGATAACCCGCTACCGCGCGTTCGTGCTCGACGGCAGCTACGCCAACGACCAGGCGCGGGCGCGGATTGGGTTTGTACTGGGCGCGGACGGCGAGGCATCGGGCAGCGTGCGTCTCGGTGCGGCCGATGGCGGGCAACGGACCCTCGACGGCCAGCTGACTGCGGCCTTCCCGGATCTCGGCCTGATCGCCGGGCTGGTGCCGGCGATCGAAGAGTCGCGCGGCCGTCTGTCTGCCGCGTTGACCCTGGGCGGCACCCTGGCCGCGCCCGAGGTCACCGGCGCGGTAAGGGTTGAAGAGGCGGCGGCGCGCCTGCCCGCTGCGGGCCTTGAGCTCGAGGACATTGCGTTTTCGGCGTCGGGCGATGCCGGCGGCGGGCCGATCACGCTGGCCGGCACCGTCAGCTCCGGCGGCGGCACCCTCGAGATCGCCGGGACGGCGAACCTGCCGGCCGGCGCCGAGCCGGCGATCGACCTGCGTCTGACCGGCGATGAGTTCCTGGCCAGCGACCTGGAACTGGCGGTCGTCAGGCTGTCTCCCGACCTCCGGATTGCGGGCAGCGGCGCGCCGTATACGATTAGCGGGACGCTCGATATTCCGCGCGCCCGTTTAAGGGTCGAGGAGATCCCGCCGTCGGTGATCGCCACGTCGGACGACGAGATCGTCGTCGGCATGGAAGAGACGGAAACGCCGGCCCCGGGTGGCCAGGCCGTCCGCGCGGCGGTGACGGTCCGGCTCGGCGACGAGGTGTCGTTCGAGGGCTTTGGCCTGAGCACGCGGCTGACCGGCGACATCGACGCCGCGGTCACCGACCAGGGACCGCGGACCGACGGCAAGATCCAGCTGCGCGATGGGCGCTACAAGGCCTATGGGCAGGATCTCGACATCGAGCGCGGCGAGCTGCTGTTTGCCGGCCCTGCGGACAATCCGGACGTCGACCTGCGCGCCGCCCGCGTGTCGACCGACGGCTCGGTCACCGCCTATCTGGCATTGAGCGGCACGTTGCGTTCACCGAGTCTCCGGGTCTATACCCAGCCCGCCAAGTCGGACGCCGAGGCGCTGGCCTATCTGCTGACCGGGCGCGGCCTGAACCGCGCGTCGCGCGATCAGCAGGTCGACATCGCGTCGGCTGCACTGA
>JASFVZ010000061.1:0-8294 GCA_050049565.1 Chromatiaceae bacterium
CCTAAATGAACGACGAGCAACGCTGCATGGCGCATTTTGGGGCGCAACCCGAAGGGACGGGGCCGCCCTAGTTTCGAACAATAGGCCCGCCCCACGGCGTTGCTGCTCGCTCATGTACGGCAGGTACACAGCGCTCACAGCGCCTTGTTGGCCGAAAAAACGACCGCCGTCGCTGTGTTTCAGTGAGTGTGAACAGGCCCTAGTCCCGTTCTTCGATCCATGCAGCCTGGATGGCTTCGAGCACCTTCTCTCCACAGTGTGACTCGTCGTCATCGAAACCGGGCAGCGCCATCACCCAGCGCATCAGGTCGACGAAGTTGACGGCGATTGGATCGACCTCGGGATGGGTCTCGTCGAGCTCGATCGCGATCTCGTTGATGTCGGTCCATTTCAAGCCCATCTGCTCCTCCATTCTTGCGCCACGACGTTCAGTGGTTTTCCTTGGCATGGTTGATGGTGTACTTCGGGATCTCGATCACCAGGTCCTGCTCACCGATCACCGCCTGGCAGCTGAGCCTGGATTCGGCCTCGAGTCCCCAGGCCTTGTCGAGCAGGTCGTCCTCTTCCTCGGTCGACTCATTGAGCGACTCGAACCCTTCGCGAACGATCACGTGACAGGTCGTGCAGGCGCATGATTTCTCGCAGGCGTGCTCGATCTCGATGTCGTGAGCCAGCGCGGCATCACAGAGTGTCTGTCCGGACTGCGCGTCGAATACGGCACCGTCGGGGCAGATCTCCTCATGGGGCAGGAAAATAATCTGTGGCATCAGTCCTCCTCGACGCCTCGGCCCGGTTCCCCGGCGAACTCGTCGACCCGGTGTCCGGCCATCGCCTTGCGAATGCCCTGGTTCATCCGACGTTCCACATAGAAGCCGCAGTCACTCTCCAGTTCGGTGACCGCGCGCTTTATCGCATCGGCGTCCTGCGTCGTCTCGACCAGATCGCGCAACTGCGTCAGTGCATGGTCGATGCCGGCGCGCTCTTCGGCCGACAGCAGGGTGTCACCATCCGCCGCGAGCGCCGCGGTTAGCGCCTCGACGACCCGCTGCGCCTCGACCTGCTCCTCGACCAGTCGGCGGGCATCGCGATCCTGGCCGGCATGCTCGATCGATGCCTTCAGCATGTCACCGATCTCATCGTCGCTGAGGCCGTAGGACGGCTTCACCGTGACGCTGGCGCTGGAGCCGGTGGTCTGCTCGGCCGCCTCGACATGCAGCAGGCCGTCCGCGTCGACCGAGAAGGTCACCCGGATCCGTGCCGCACCGGCCACCATCGGCGGGATGTCCCGCAGCTCGAACCGTGCCAGCGAGCGACAATCTGCGACCAGCTCACGCTCGCCCTGGACCACGTGCAGCGCCAACGCCGTCTGCCCGTCTTTGAACGTCGTGAATTCCTGCGCACGGGCGACCGGCAACGTCGTGTTTCGCGGGATGATCTTCTCGGTCAGCCCCCCCATGGTCTCGATGCCCAGCGAGAGCGGATTGACGTCCAACAGCAGCATCTCATCACCCGGTTTGTTCCCGGCGAGGACATCGGCCTGAAGGGCGGCACCGATAGCGACCACCCGGTCCGGATCGATATCGACCAGCGGTGGCCGGCCGAACAAGGCGCCGACCTGTTCGCGGACCGGGCGGGTCCGCGTGGATCCGCCCACCATGACCACCTCTTCGATATCTTCGGCAGTCACGCCCGCGTCACGCATCACCCGCCGGCAGGTCGAGACCGTGCGCCGGATCAGGGGGTCGAGGAGCTCGGCCAGCTGCCCGATGGTGAGCGTGCCGCGCCAGCGCCCACCGGAGCTCAGCGGCAACTCAACCGGCACCGCGTCGGTTGCAGACAGTGCCTCCTTGGCATGTCGGGCAATCTCCAGTACGCGCCGCTGCTCGCCGCGGCTACCGTCTGCCGACAGACCGGCCTGCTCGAGTAGCCAACGTGCGATCGCAATATCGAAGTCGTCACCCCCCAGCGCCGAGTCGCCGCCGGTCGCCATGACTTCGAACACGCCACGGTTCAACCGCAGAATGGATACGTCGAACGTACCGCCGCCGAGGTCGTAGACCGCATGGATCCCATCACTGCCCCGATCCAGCCCGTAGGCCACCGCCGCCGCAGTCGGCTCATTGAGCAAACGGTAGACGTTTAGACCGGCGAGTCGCGCGGCATCCTTGGTGGCCTGGCGTTGGGCCTCATCGAAATACGCCGGCACGGTGATGACCACCCCGGACAGCTCACCCCCGAGCGTCGCCTCGGCGCGCGTGCGTAACTGTTTCAGCACCTCCGACGACACCTCGACCGCGGTAACCGGGCCAGCGACCGTCGCAATCCTGGGCACCGCGCTGTCGGTGTCAACGAACTCGTACGGCAACTCCCGGCCCAGCGTCTTGACGTCCCGCACACCGCGCCCGATCAGCCGTTTTGCTGACGCGATGGTATTCAGCGGATCGGCTGCGGCCTCGCGGCGTGCGTTCGTGCCGACCGTCACGCCGTCGCTGGTGTATCGGACCACGGAAGGCAGCAGATGCTCGCCCGATTCATCGGGCAGGGTCTCGGCCTGACCGCTGCGGACGGTCGCGATCAGCGAATTGGTGGTACCCAGATCGATGCCAGCCGCCAGGCGATGTTGATGCGGGACCGGCGACTGGCCCGGTTCTGAAATCTGCAGCAGGGCCATCAGTGGGCTTCTTCCAGATCGGCCTCGGCGGCCTCTGCCTCGGCCAGCAGCTTGTTCAGAAACTGCAGCTTCTGGACTGCCTGAGCGGCCGTTTCCAGGCGCTGCTCCGAGCGGTCGTCGAGCAGCACGGCCAACTCGGCGACCTGGGCCCGCACACGGGTATCGATATTGTCGATCAGGCTTCCGAGCGATGCCATCGGATCGGGCGCAGCATGGACATCGGCAAGTTGCTCGCGCAACGCCAGCTGCTCCATCAGGAAGGCCGGGTCGTTCAGCGTCTGCTGGTCTGCGTCGAGCGCGACGTTCCGGAGTGAGAGCATGTACCGTGCCCTCTGCAGCGGCTCGCGCAGGGTCTCATAGGCCTCGTTGACGAGCGTCGCGCCCTGCAGCGATAGACGTTGGCTGTGAGAATCGGATGCGGCGAACCGGTCCGGATGGACCACGCGTTGCAGCTCGCGGTAGCGGGCCGACAGTTCAGCCATGTTCAACTGGAAAGAGACGGGCAGACCAAACAGGTCAAAGTAGTTCTTTGCGAGATCTAGCATCAGGGAACAGGGCGGGTGGCCGTACGGCTGTCAGGGCCGCTGGGCCTCGGGCGCGTCGCGCCGCTTAGACTTTGAAGCTCTCACCGCACCCGCACTCGTCCTTCACGTTCGGGTTGTTGAACCTGAACCCCTCGTTCAAGCCTTCTCGACCGAAATCGAGTTCCGTGCCGTCCAGGTAGACCAGGCTCTTCTGGTCGACGATGACCTTGACGCCGCGGTCTTCGAAGACCGTGTCGGTGGGTTCGATGTCGTCAACGAACTCGAGTACGTACGCCAGGCCTGAACAGCCGGACGTGCGCACGCCGAGGCGCACACCGACCCCGTGCCCACGGCCCTCGAGAAAACGCAATACGCGGCCGGCCGCCGCTTCAGTCAGGGAGATGCTCATGTGGCCAGAGGCGACTCAGTCATGCTGCTTTGACTGCAGATCCTCGATCGCGGCCTTGATCGCATCCTCTGCCAGCACCGAGCAATGTACCTTGACCGGCGGCAGCGCGAGCTCTTCGGCGATTTCGGTGTTCTTGATCGCGCGGGCCTCGTCCAGCGTCTTGCCTTTGACCCATTCCGTCAGCAACGAACTGGAGGCGATCGCCGAGCCGCAGCCATAGGTCTTGAACTTCGCGTCTTCGATCACGCCGTCGGAGCCGACCTGGATCTGGAGACGCATGACATCACCACAGGCCGGCGCGCCGACCATGCCGGTCCCGACATTCGTCGCATCTTTATCCAGGACACCGACGTTGCGCGGATTTTCATAGTGATCCAGTACCTTATCGCTGTAGGCCATGACGTCTGCCCCCCTGTCTTGTGCTGGGTCGCCCGGCCGACGAACGTCGGCCGGGCCTTACCGACTGATTGTACCGCGAACGACTCAGAAACGACGTCGCGGACGGTCTTCACGCGGGCGGGCCTCATTGACCCGTACCGCCCTGCCACCGATCGGCTGGTCGTTCAGCGCCTTGATGGCGCTTTCGGCAGCCGCGTCATCCGGCATTTCAACAAACCCGAAGCCCTTCGAGCGGCCGGTTTCGCGATCCATGATCACGCTCGCGCGAGACACTTCGCCAAAAGCGGAAAACGCCTCACGGAGATCGTCATCCGTGACACTGTATGCCAGGTTTCCAACGTAAATATTCATCCAGGATTACTCTAGTCAGCCCGTGGTTCGTTCCAATTCATCCGCCGGCAGCCGAACCACCCGTAACCGACGGACCTGCGGGCACTCCCGCAAACCTGTAGTCCCCAAGCACACCACGGGGCGGCAAACAGCCCCTGGTCAGTGCGCGACCCATTGGACGCTCTTGAGGTCGACCCCCTCTTTATACATGTCCCAGAGAGGGCTCAGTTCGCGCAGCCGCTCGACCTGGGTGCGAACCTGGGCGAGAACCGCGTCGATCTCTTCCTCGGTGGTGAATCGACCCAAGGTGAAACGCAGTGAACTGTGCGCCAATTCGTCTTCGCGGCCGAGCGCACGCAGCACATAGCTGGGTTCCAGACTGGCCGAGGTACAGGCCGATCCGGACGAGACCGCCATGCCCTTCAGCGCCATCATCAGGCTCTCGCCCTCGACGAAATTGAAGCTGATGTTGAGGTTGCCGGCGATGCGGTGTTCAAGATCGCCGTTGACATAGACCTCTTCCATGTCCTTCAGACCGTCGTACAGCTTGTTGCGCAGCGCCAGTATACGTTCGTTCTCCGCCGCCATCTCCTCCGCGGCAATCCGGAACGCTTCGCCCATGCCGACGATCTGGTGGGTCGGCAAGGTGCCTGAGCGCAGTCCCCGTTCATGCCCCCCGCCGTGCATCTGGGCCTCGAGACGGACCCGGGGTTTGCGCTGCACGTACAGGGCGCCGATGCCCTTGGGGCCATAGATCTTGTGGGCACTGAAACTCATCAGGTCGACTGGCAGCTCGGCCAGATTGATCGGCACCTTGCCCGGGCTCTGTGCCGCATCGACATGAAAGATCACCTTGCGCTCACGGCAGATCGCACCGAGCGCGGCGATGTCCTGGATCACCCCGATCTCGTTGTTCACGTGCATGACAGACGCGATCACGGTATCCGGCCGGATCGCCGCCTCGAAAGCCGCGAGATCGACCAGCCCACTGGGCTGCACATCGAGGTAGGTCACCTCGAACCCCTCGCGTTCGAGCTGACGGCAGGTGTCCAACACCGCCTTGTGCTCGGTCTTCAGGGTGACGATGTGCTGACCCTGTTTGCGGTAGAAGTGGGCCGCGCCCTTGATCGCGAGGTTGTTTGACTCGGTCGCGCCGGAGGTCCAGACGATCTCCTTCGGGTCCGCGCCGACCAGTGCCGCGACGTTGGCCCGTGCCTCGTCCACCAGCTTCTCGGCATCCCAACCGAACTGGTGGGAACGGGAAGCCGGGTTGCCGAAGACACCCTCCAACGTCAGGCAATCGCACATACGCTCAGCGACGCGCGGGTCGACCGGGGTGGTCGCTGAATAGTCGAGATAAATCGGAAATTTCATCTTGCTGCTTCAGACTGGGCTGAGAGAGTCTGCTGAGCGGCGGCTCAGGCCCGCGCTGTCTCCGTCTTCAGCGCACCGAGCGCGACGGATACCGGGGCATCGGCGGTTTCCTGTCGCTGCGCCACTTCGCGCACGCCGCGGCGGCTCATCAGGTCTTTGAGGCTGATGTCGTTCAGATACTCGTAGATTCGGTTGCTCAGGTCCTGCCACAGATCATGCGTCAGACACTGCTGATTGTCCTGGCAGTTGTGGGCGCCGCCACAGCGGGTCGTGTCGACGTTTTCATCCACCGCCGAGATGACCTGCGCCACATAGATGGCGGCAGCGTCACGGCCGAGTGTGTAGCCGCCGCCGGGGCCACGCACACTCGACACGAGACTGCGCTTGCGCAGGCGTGAGAACAGCTGTTCCAGGTAGGACAGCGAGATGCCCTGCCGTTGCGCGATGTCCGCGAGGGTTATTGGGCCGTCACCGTGGTGAATTGCCAGATCCAACATTGCCGTGACCGCGTACCGGCCTTTCGTCGTCAGTCTCACAAGACCCTACTCCGCTTCCGAGATTGAAGCGGACTATACAATGCCGACTAAATTAGTCAAGAATTACGCCGAGCCCTCGAACCCCGATTTTTCAGGGGGCTTCGTCGCCCTCGGCCAGCTGCATCTTGCGCAGCTCCTCGGCGGTGGAGATGATCTCGCAGGAACGCAATTCCGGGAAGTCCTCTTCCCCCGGCTCGAAGCCCATTTCACGCATCGCCTCGCACATGCGTTGCATCCTGGTCTCGATCACATGCACATGGTCCAGCATGCAGTTGATGGCGTGGGCCACCGGGTCGGGCGCATCGGCAGTCGCCCCATAGGCATCGAACCCCATCTTGCTGGCGATCTTCTCGCGGTGCTCGGTATCGATCACCGGGTCTTTGCGCTCGATCAGCCGCCCCGGCACGCCGACGACGGTGCTGTGCTCGGGCACGTCGCGCACGACCACGGCGTTGGAACCGATCCGGGCGCCCTCACCGATCTCTATCGGACCGAGCACCTTGGCCCCGGCGCCGACAACCACATCGTTGGCCAGCGTTGGGTGCCGCTTGCCCTTTTGCCAGCTGGTTCCACCCAGTGTCACCCCGTGGTACAGCGTGCAGTCGTCACCGATCACGGCCGTCTCGCCGATCACGACGCCCATGCCGTGATCGATGAAGAAGCGCTGACCGATTACGGCACCGGGATGGATCTCGATGCCGGTGATCCAGCGGCCGGTATGCGAGATCACCCGGGCGAGCCACTTGGCCCCCTTCAGCCACAGCCAGTGCGCCAGGCGATGGAACAGCATGGCATGAACGCCGGGATAGGCCGTCAGGACCTCGAAGGTGCTGCGTGCGGCCGGGTCACGATCGAAAACGACCCGGATGTCTTCACGGAGTCTGTCAAACATGGCGCAGGAGGACGTCTCGCATACGGTGTTTCATGGTACAGGAACCGCTCTCGGTCGCGTGGCGACGACTAGGGCCTGTTCACACTAACTGCAACACAGCGACGGCGGTCGTTTTTTCGGCCAACAAGGCGCTGTGAGCGCTATGTACCTGCCGTACATGAGCGAGCAGCAACGACGTGGGACGGCCTAGTGTTCGAAACAAGGGCGATCCCGTCCCTTCGGGTTGCGCCCCAAAATGCGCCATGCGGCGTTGCTCGTCGTTCATTTAGGCTCACTAAACCTCTCTCCTCGCGCCTTGCCTGACGCATTTTGGGACTGCAACGCTGGGTCGCAGTTAGTGTGAACAGGCCCTAATCACCTGGCTGACGCATCGACTTGCGACCCTGCGCCGCACTCAGGATCCCGCGCAAGATGTTGACCTCGTCGGCGTCCGGTGCGGCACGGTGGAACAGCCGCCTCAACCGCCGCATCAGCTTGTCCGAGCGGCGTGCATCGATGAAGCCGATATCATCGAGCGCCTGCTCGAGATGGGCGAACAAGCCTTCCATCTCGGCGTTGCTGGCGACCGGCGGATCCGCGGCCGGCGGCTCCACGGGCGCCTGCGCGGCGCCTTCGGCTGCATCGAGCCACGCCAGCCGTAGCTCGTAGGCCACCAGCTGGATCGCCATGGCCACGTTCAGGGACCCGAACTCGGGCGCGGTCGGGATGTGCAGCAGGTGGGTGCAACGATCGAGCTCGGCATTGCTCAGGCCGGAGCTCTCTCGCCCGAACACCAGCGCGACCGGCGCCGTCTGTGCGCTGCGCAGGGCCAGCGGCGCCGCCTCGCCCGGCGTCAGCAGCGGCCATGACACCGACCGCCGTCGCGCACTGGCGCCTATCACGATCCGACAGTCAGCGACCGCGGAGGCGAGATCCGCATGAACCGAGGCCGCCGATAGCAGGTCGTCGGCACCGGAAGCGCGCACCGACGCCTGGTCGCAGGGAAACCGGGCCGGCGCGACCAGCGACAGCGACTGCAGCCCCATGTTCTTCATCGCGCGCGCCGCCGCTCCGATGTTACCGGGGTGGGTCGTCTCCACCATGACGATGCGGATGTTGTCCATCGACTCAGCTTGTTCCTTCGGCGACCGGATGTTCGCACCTTAAGGGCCCTGACAGT
>JASFVZ010000313.1:0-3929 GCA_050049565.1 Chromatiaceae bacterium
TGACGCATTTTGGGACTGCAACGCTGGGGCTCAGTTAGTGTGAACAGGCCCAAAACTGCCTGCGTTCGGAAAGTCGGTCCCCCGCCTCGGGCGGTGGTAATTGACCGTCCCCCAGCTAGCCGGCCATGGGAAGCCGCAGGGTCATCGCGACGCCCGGTGGGTCATCCAGGTCGTCGGCGCTCGCGCTGCCACCATGGTATTCCGCGATCAGGCGGACCAGGTAGAGACCGAGCCCGAGGTGCGGCTGCGCCTGAGGTCCCGGGCGTGCGACCGCCATGGATTGGAACACATCGAGCTGCGCCGGCAGCGACGGCCCTTCGTTGCAGACCCGCACCGCCGCCCAGCGCCCGTTCACCTCACAATGCAGCTTGATCGTGCTGCCCGGGCGATGGAAATCGCGGGCGTTCTCGATCAGCTTGTCCAGCGCCTGACTGACCAGGTCCGGCACCCCGTCGATGGTCAACGGTCGATCGCAGCCGTCGAGTTGTAGCGTGATCTGCGCATCCATGTCGCGCCAGCCGTCGACCTGGCGGCTTACCAGGGCGGCCAGGTCGAAGCGGACGGTCTCGGCCATACGGATCGCCTGTTCGAGCCGCGTGGCCTCCCGGAGTCGCCGCAAGGTGGTTTCTAGCCGCTCGGCACCGTCCCGGGCGCGGTCGAGATAGGTCGGCAGTTCGGCCGGTTCGGCGTGGCCGGCGTTCTCCAGCGCGCCACGGACCACGGCCAGCGGCGTACGCAGTTCGTGGGTCAGCCGGGACGCCATCGCTTCGAGGTAGTTGTTGTACTCGTCGAGTCGTTGCAGCACGCTTTCGAAGCTGCGGCTCAGGTCGCCGATTTCGTCGCGCGACCGATCGCGGGCCATCGGACCGATGATCCGCCCGTCGGCACTGACCGCGGCCTCGACGCTGTCGCGCAGCCGCATGATGCGTGATGCGAGCAGACTGGCGAACGCCAACAGCCCAAGCCCGGTCACGGCGAAGAACACCAGCGTCACCCCGAACAGTCGCTGTAGCGCGAGGTTCTGGATCGACAGGATGGCGCTGGTCGTCTGTTCGACGAGCACCGCGCCGCGCACCCCTTCGCTACTGCGTATGGGTACCGCCGCGCTGACGACCACCGCATCCCCCCGGATCGGCTGCCGCCGCAGGCTCTGCTCCCGGCCGCTCAAGGCGCTGGTGACCGGCGGCACGAACAGGTGCGTCTGCCGCTCGGACAGTTCGGCCACGGTGTCGGCATCGCGCGGCAGTACCGCCAGGATCAGGTCCCTGACGAACCACGGCATGCGCGGTTGATCGGCACTCAGTGGCGGGTCCGTATCCAGTCGCCCACTGCGCGCGAGCACCAGCCCCTGATGATCGGTCACCCATACGCGGGTCGATGGTGGTGTGATGTCGGCCAGAAGCGCCTGCAGGCGGGTCGACGGAGCGACGATACGGCCCAGCGCGTCGGCAGGGAACATGCGGCCGCTGGCCAGCAGTTGGCCGCTTGCCGTATCACCGACCCGGACCGACAGCCGGTTGCGAACGAAGTCACGCGGCAGACGCAGTTCCACCGTGTAGCCCGCGCCATG
Organism: Chromatiaceae bacterium; assembly: GCA_050049565.1. Taxonomy (GTDB): domain Bacteria; phylum Pseudomonadota; class Gammaproteobacteria; order Chromatiales; family Chromatiaceae; genus Thiosocius. Next base: position 1,571 of record JASFVZ010000313.1, read on the forward strand.
TGGCTGCCACTCGCCCCGAATGGCGGGTTCGAGCAACGGCAGTTCGGTGACCTCGTCGCCGGTGGGTTGGCGCCGCGCAACGATCCAGCCCGGCGCCTCGGGCTGGAGGCGGTAGCGCTGCAGGACCCCTTGCTGATCGAGCACCGCGAGTTCGATCCAGTCGCCCTGGTCACCATAGGCGGGCGTCTCGTCCCTGACGCCGATCAGGAGATAGAGGTGACGATCGTGCTGTCCGAGAAACAGCGACAGTTCCAGGCGATCGTCTGGCGCATGCAGCACCGCGAAGTTGGGCGCGAAGCTCGGCCATTCATCGCGATAGCCGTCGAGCTGGGGCGGTTTGTCGAGCGCGTGCGCATAGAGATTGCGGAAGGTCAGCACCGACCCGGGTTTGGCAACGCCGTGGAACAGGTCGGCCTCACCATGCATTAAGTTCGCGACCGAGCTGGCGGTCGTTCGCAGGCCCTGCGCCTGGGCCTCGCGCAGAAACTGCTCGGTCTCCTGGATGAACCGATAGCCGGCCCACGGGATGCCGAGCAGGGTCAGCGACACCAGCATCAGTTTGAAGCGGACGCGGTGCCAGAAGCGCGGGCGCGACATCGGTCAGCTTTGCGGGATCCAGCGATAGCCCGCGCCGTATACGGCCTCGATCGCATCGAATCCCGGGTCGACCTGGAGGAACTTGCGTCGGATACGCTTGATGTGTGACGTGATGGTGGCGCGATCGACATAGATGCCGGCCGCCTGCATCAGCTGTTCCCGGCTCTTCACGTGCCCGGGATGGGCGACCAGGGCATGCAGCAGCCAGAGTTCAGTGACCGTCAGCGGTATCGCCCGGTCGCGCCAATGCACCTGCAGACGCTCGACGCTCAACGCCAACGCGCCATCGGCCACCCGTTGCTCTGCGGTGGTGTCCTGGCCCGATACCGCAGCACGCCGCAGGAGGGCGGCGACCCGGGCGGCCAGCTGATCGAAACTGACGTCCTTGGTGACATAGTCGTCGGCCCCGAGGCGCAGGCCAACGACGGTATCGATATCGCTGTCGCGGGCGGTCAGGAAGATGATGGGCAGGGCCGCGGAACGGGCACGCAACTCCCGGCACAGCTCGTAGCCGCCATCGGGCTCATCGCCCAGACCGATGTCGAGAATCACGAGGTCCGGCGGCCGCTGCTGCAGCGCGCTGCTGGCCTGGGCGCGGTCCCCAAAGGCATCGACCGCGTAACCCGAACGTTTGAACAGGGCGAGGTAGTTCTCGCGGATCCCAGGTTCGTCTTCGACGATCGCGATGCGTCGATTCATTGCCACTCGCGCCTCGTTTGAGTCTGCCGCATTGTAGCCATAGCACGGCGCCGCCGAACGCGAGCCCGGGACGCCCCGATGAGTCGCTTTGCCCGCAGATTGCCTTTATTGCTCGGCGTATCGCCAGGATTCCGCCCGTACCCGTTCCCCTCTCGCCTGCTGCAATCAACTCACCGCACCGGCGCAGGGCAGGAGCCCGTTCCCCGCCATGGAAGGCACGCTGGAACAAGCGGCACGGTCTTGCAGCAGAGGAGGTGGCATGCGGCACAAACAGCGGGGCAGGGCAGGTTCGATCCAGTCGCCGGCGGTATTCTCAATCAGGGCGGCGTCGGCACGACCGCTGTTGATTGCGGGGTTGCTGCTTGTATCTCTCTGGCCATGTGGGGCGACGCAAGCGGCCCCGGTCGGGGTCGGGTCCTGGCTCGATCAGGGGCCTCAGGCGGGGCTGCACCTGTACACCGGGGACCGCGACGTCTCGTTGCACGCCCCGCAGCTGGCAACGCAGGTCGAGATCGATGTCAGCGGTGTGCTGGCCCGTGCCAAGGTGCGGCAGCGGTTCTTCAATCCGACCGACAGCTGGGTCGAGGGCGTCTACACCTTTCCGCTCCCTGACGATGCGGCGGTCGACCGCCTGCGGATGCGGATCGGTTCGCGGCTGGTCGAAGGTGAGGTCCAGGAGAAACAACAGGCGGACCGGCGCTACCGCGCGGCACGGGCCGGCGGGCAGGCCGCATCGCTGCTGCAGCAGCGACGCCCGAACGTCTTCACGATCGCCGTGGCCAACATCCCACCGGGTCAGGCCGTCGATATCGAGATCGCCTACCAGCAACGCCTGGAATGGCGCGAGGGGCGCTTCTCACTGCGCTTTCCCAGCGTCGTTGCACCAAGGTACATCCCCGCGCAAAGACTCGCGTCGACCCGCTGCCAGGGGGTCGGATGCTTCACCGGTTGGGCTGCGGACACCGCGCAGGTGCCGGATGCCTCGGCGATCACACCGCCGGTCGCGACGTCCGCGCCGGACGATTTCCAGCGCTTCTCGCTGCATGCGCGGGTCGTTACCGGA
>JASFVZ010000312.1:0-3929 GCA_050049565.1 Chromatiaceae bacterium
AGTTGGCTGATCCCGTAAATTACCGGGTTGAAAAAAATCAGGTAGTCAGTCTGCCGTCAAAATCCCCTAAAGCTGGAGATCAGAGAGATGATGAAGTCACTGCAAGTTGCACTGCTGGCCGGTGCCGGTCTCGTTGCATTCAACGCACAGGCCGGTGAAGAACTGGCAATAAAGAGCGGCTGCCTCGCCTGCCACCAAGTCGAGAACAAGGTGGTAGGTCCGTCTTACAAAGATATCGCGGCCAAGTACAAGGGGCAGGAAGGCGCCCAGGAGATGCTGACCCAATCGGCGATTGCCGGCGGCGTCAACAAGTGGGGCCCGATCCCGATGCCGGCCAAGGGTGGCCGTATGGATGTCAGCGACGAGGATATCGGCAAGATCGTGGCCTGGATCCTGACCCTCTGATCCAGCGTCCCACGTCCCGCACCTTCGCGCAGCGGGCTGAACCTTGCAAGGCGGTGGCGTCCATCGGGCGCACCGCCTTTTTCGTTTTCTGCGCGTAGTATGCTCGACGGATGGACAAGCAACCGCCATTCGTACTCGTCGACGGCTCCTCCTACCTGTTTCGTGCCTATCATGCACTGCCGCCGCTGACCAACTCACGCGGCGAGGCGACCGGCGCGACCGTCGGCGTCATCAACATGCTGCGCAAGCTGCTCGACGAATACCGGCCGACGCACCTCGCCGTCGTGTTCGATGCGCCGGGCAAGACCTTCAGAGACGACCTCTACCCGGAATACAAGGCGAACCGGCCGCCCATGCCCGACGACCTGCGCGAGCAGATCGAGCCCACGCTTGCGATCATTCGCGCAATGGGACTGCCGCTGCTGATCGTCGATGATGTCGAGGCCGATGATGTCATCGGCACGCTGACTCGCCAGGCCAACGAACAGGGCATCCACACCATAGTCTCGACCAGCGACAAGGACATGGCCCAGCTGGTCAATGCGCACGTCACACTGGTCAATACCATGAGCGGCACGGTCCTCGATGAGGCCGGCGTCGAGGCCAAGTTCGGCGTGCGCCCGGACCAGATCATCGACTTCCTCGCGCTGACCGGTGACAGCATCGACAACATACCGGGTGTACCCAAGTGCGGCCCCAAGACCGCAGCCAAGTGGCTGGGGCAGTACGGGACGCTGGACGAGGTCATCGCCCATGCCGACGAAATCAAGGGCAAAGTCGGCGAAAACCTGCGTGCGAGCCTTGATCACCTGCCGCTTTCCCGGACCCTGACGACGATCAAGACCGACGTCGAGCTGGATGTGTTGCCTACCGATCTGGCCCCGACCGATGGCGACCCGGTGGCGCTGCGCCAGCGCTATGAGCGTCTGGAATCGCGCCGGTTGCTGGCCAGCCTCGACGATGAGCAGGAAGCGGAAGCGGAGGTGCGGGTCGACGTCGACTACGAGACCGTGTTGGACAGCGACTCGTTCGAACGCTGGGTCGCACGACTCGAGGGTGCGGAGCTGTTCAGCTTCGACACCGAGACGACCTCGCTTGATTACATGAAGGCCGAGGTGGTTGGCGTATCGTTTGCGGTGCGACCCGGCCAGGCCGCCTACGTACCGTTCGGGCACGCCTACCCGGGTGCGCCCGAGCAACTCGATCGGGAGACCGTCCTGGGACGACTCCGGCCACTGCTCGAGGACCCGTCAGCCCGCAAGGTGGGTCAGAACCTGAAGTACGACAAGAGCGTCCTGGCCAACCATGGCATCACGTTGCGCGGGATCGCTTTCGACACCATGCTCGAATCGTACGTCCTGGATGCCGGCGTTGGCCGGCACGATATGGACAGCCTGGCCGAGCGCCATCTCGACCACAAGACGATCCACTTCGAGGACATTGCCGGCAAGGGCGCCAAGCAGCTCACGTTCGACCAGGTGCCACTGGAACAGGCCGGTCCCTATGCCGCGGAGGATGCCGATGTCACGCTGCGGCTGCACCAGGCACTCTGGCCGCGCTTCGAGGGGCAGGACCGACTGGCGAGCGTATTGACGGACATCGAGGTCCCTTTGCTCAGCGTGCTGTCGCGCATGGAACGCAGCGGCGTGAAACTCGATAGCGCGATGCTGGCCAAGCAGAGCCGGGAACTGGCCGAACGCATGCACGAGCTCGAGCAACAGGCCTATGGAATTGCCGGCCGCAGTTTCAATATGGGATCGCCGAAACAGATCGGCCAGATCTTCTTCGAGGAGCTCGAGCTGCCGGTCATCGCCAAGACGCCGAAGGGGGCGCCGTCGACCGCTGAGTCGGTGTTGCAGGAACTGGCCGATCAGGGACACGAGCTGCCGGGCATCATCCTGCAGCATCGGGGACTGTCGAAGCTGCGCTCGACCTACACGGACAAGCTGCCCGAACTGGTCGATGCCAGCGGCCGCCTGCATACCAGTTATCACCAGGCGGTTGCCGCCACCGGGCGGCTGAGCTCGTCCGACCCGAATCTGCAGAACATCCCGGTACGCAGCGATGAAGGGCGGCGGATCCGCAAGGCCTTCATCCCGGAAGACGACTGGCGCATGGTCGCGGCCGACTATTCGCAGATCGAGCTGCGGATCATGGCGCATCTGTCGGGCGATAAGGGGTTGCTGGCTGCGTTTGCAGCCGGGGAGGACATTCACCGGGCAACCGCGGCCGAGGTGTTCGGTGCCGACGGCCCGGATGCGGTGACCAGCGAACAGCGCCGTTCCGCCAAGGCGATCAACTTCGGTTTGATCTACGGCATGTCGGCGTTCGGCCTGGCCAGGCAGCTGGGCATCGAGCGCGGCGAGGCCCAGGAATATGTCGACCTGTATTTCAACCGCTATCCCGGGGTCAAGACCTTTATGGAGCAGACCCGTGAACAGGCGCGCGAGCGGGGTTATGTCGAGACGCTGTTCGGCAGGCGCCTCTATCTCCCTGATATCAAGGCACGCAACCCGCAGGTGCGTGCCGGCGCCGAACGCACCGCGATCAATGCGCCAATGCAGGGGACCGCGGCGGATATCATCAAGCGCGCTATGCTCGCGGTCGATGACTGGATCGAGAGTACGCGACCGCCGGTGCGCATGCTGATGCAGGTGCACGACGAACTGGTGTTCGAGGTGGATGCCCTGGCGGTGACGTCGGCGACCGCCGAGATTGCGCGCCTGATGGAGGGCGCGGCCGATTTGCAGGTCCCACTGGTCGTCGATGTGGGGGTCGGCGACAATTGGGAAGAGGCGCACTAGCCTCGAAGTCTTTCCCCCTAGTGCGAATAAAGCAGGATCGTCATCATGAACAACGATACCAACGTCACCTGGCATGACCACCAGGTGACCCGCGCTGAACGCGAGTCACTCAACGGCCACAAGGGCTGCGTCATCTGGTTTACCGGCCTGAGTGCGTCGGGCAAGAGCACGATCGCCAATGTGCTCGATCACCGACTGCACCAGTTGCAGATGCACAGCGCGGTGCTCGACGGTGACAATGTGCGCCACTCGTTGAACGCCGGCCCCGGGATGCTGGTCGACACCCATGGCGATACCTTTGCCAAGCGCTTTGGCCTGGGGTTCTCGGCGATCGATCGTGAAGAGAATATCCGCCGGATCGGTGCTGTCGCCCAGATATTCTGTCAGGCGGGGATCATCGCGCTGACCGCCTTCATCAGCCCCTATCGCGCCGACCGTGATCGCATCCGGCGCAAACTGGATGCCGGCGAGTTCATCGAGGTGTTCGTCGATACGCCGATCGAGATCTGCGAAACCCGTGACCCCAAGGGGCTGTACAAGAAGGCCCGCGCAGGTGAGATCAAGGGTTTCACGGGGATTGATGACCCCTATGAACCGCCTGAAACCCCGGAGCTGGTCCTGAAGACCGCGGACAAGACGCCGGAGGCGCTGGCCGATGAGGTGATTGCCTATCTGCGGCAGAACGAGATCCTGCCTTCTCGTTGACCGGCATGTCGCATC
>JASFVZ010000314.1:0-3924 GCA_050049565.1 Chromatiaceae bacterium
CTGGCCTATGAAAAACTCTGGCAGACCACCCGCCAGACCCTGTCGCTGTTCCTGCTGATCTCGCTGCTGGTGCTGCTGAGCGCGTTGTTCGGGCTCAGGCTGCTGCTGCGGCCGATCAAGGCCATCGAGGCGCAGGCCGAGGCGATCTGCAACCGCGAGTACGTGACCAGCGATCGGCCGCCGTTCACGCTGGAGTTCCGGCGCGTCGTCGAGGCGATGGACCGGCTGTCCGAAAAGGTCGGCCGCATGCTCGGAGAGGCCGAGGTCGTTGCCACGCGGCTGCGCCAACAGGCCTATCAGGACCCGGTCACCGGGCTGGCCAACCGGCGCCAGTTCATGGAGGTGCTCGAACACCGGGTCAATGATCCCGAGCTGTTCGGCAGCGGTGCTGTCCTGCTGGTGCAGCTGCGCGACATCAAGGCCTTCAACCTGGCGCATGGCTACACCGAGGGCGACCGCTTACTGGTGGACGCGGCACAGCGGTTGGCCGATGCCGTCGCCGATCTGCCGCACACCACGGTTGCGCATCTGTCCGGCGCCGATTTCGGCCTGCTGATCGAGGGGATTAGCCCGCCACAGCTGGAACAGCGTGCAGCACGCCTGGCCGAGGCTGTCGCCGGCCTGTGCAACCGCTTCCCGCTGGAGTCATCCGATGTCGGCCATGTCGGCGCGGTGCTGTATGCCGGGCAGAGCGCGACCGAGCTGCTCGCCGACGCCGATCTGGCCCTGCGCGAGGCCCAGGTGGCCGGCGCCAACGCCTGGCGTATCCAGCCGGCGGGTCAGAGCCGCACGCCGCCGCGCGCCAGTTCGACCTGGCGTGCGTTGATCGAACAGGCACTCGACCGCGAGCTGTTCGACATCCTGCGCCAGCCGGTGGTGACGCGCGGCGAGGGCGCGCCGCTGCACGACGAGGTATTCCTGCGCCTGCGGGACCCCGACAACCTCAATCAGGACATCGCGGCGGCGGTCTTCATGCCGATGGCCGAGAGCGTCGGGCTTGCGCCGCGGGTCGATCGCGCCGTGGTCTCGCGCGTGATGCAGATGTTCGATGCGGGTGAGTTCGACGGCCGGGTCGCGGTCAACCTGAGCCCGCACAGCCTGGTCCAGGAGGCGTTCGTCGAATGGCTGGTCGGGACGCTGAACCAGCGGCCCCGACTCGCCGGGCGCCTGGCCCTGGAGTTCCCGGAGTACGGCGTGTCGAGCAACGTCGGCCCGCTCGAGGACCTGATCGGTCGGCTGGCCGGCCTCGGGGTCGAGTTCTCGCTCGACCACTTCGGCAAGGGATTCTCTTCGTTCACCTATCTGCACTCGGTCAAGCTGGACTATCTGAAGATCGACGGCAGCTTCATTCGCCACCTCGAAAGCCGGGACGACAGCCACTTCTTCATCAAGACGGTGGTCGATATCGCGCACGGGCTGGACATGAAGGTGATCGCGGAGTCGGTCGAGCATGCGCCGGTCTGGGCGCTGCTGCAGGACCTCGGCGTCGACGGCGGCCGTGGCTACCTGTTCGGCCGTCCATCGTAGGCGTCAGCGTCGTATATCCGACGGCAGGGCATAAGCTAACAGGCGCTTAGCGCGCTAACCTCACATTCAACTTCAGATACTTTCCAAAACCGGAAGGCCCGGTGACATGAAACTGTCACAGACAGGGGGCAAGATCGCGCCTCGAATTTCAGAACACGCTGAAGTTCAATCCTGATGCGTTGGCGCTATTCCTTAAATAGTGCCCGCGTACCGACCCGAAACCCCAGTGGAGGCTTCCGTGATAAGAAAGACCCTGACTTTCGCGGCCCTGTCGGCCGTGATCGTGTCTGGCTCGGTCCAGGCCGCAGCCGCCCGCGATTTCATCAGTATCGTGGGCTCTTCGACCGTCTACCCGTTCTCGACCGTGGTCGCGGAACAGTTCGGTAAGACCACCAAGTTCAAGACCCCTAAGGTCGAATCCACCGGTTCCGGTGGCGGCATGAAGCTGTTCTGCGCCGGTGTCGGCGTCGAGCATCCGGACATCACCAACGCCTCGCGCCGCATGAAGAAGTCCGAGCAAGATCTGTGCGCGAAGAACGGTGTCCAGGAAGTCGTCGAGGTCAAAGTCGGCTATGACGGTATCGTCCTCGGCCAGTCGAAGGCGACCACGCCTAAGAACCTGAGCCGTAAGGACATCTTCCTGGCGCTGGCCAAGCAGATCCCAGGGCCTGACGGCAAGCTTATCGACAATCCGAACCAGACATGGAAAGACGTCAACCCGACACTGCCGGCCACCAAGATCGAGGTCCTAGGCCCACCGCCGACCTCCGGAACGCGCGACGCCTTCGTTGAGCTCGCAATGGAAGGCGGCGCCAAGAAGTTCGAAGACCTCGCTGCCTTGCGTGGCATGAAGGACGAAGGCGAAATCAAAGCGATGATGAAGAAGCTCGGCATCCCGGAAAGCGCGTTCAACGCGAGCGGCAAGAAAATGTTTGCAGCTATCGCCCACGCGGTGCGTGAAGACGGCGCCTACATCGAGGCCGGTGAGAACGACAACCTGATCGTGCAGAAGCTCGAGGCCAACCCGAGTGCACTAGGCATCTTCGGCTTCTCGTTCCTCGACCAGAACGCCGACAAGATCGCCGGTGCGATCGTCGAAGGCCAGGAGCCGACCTTTGAAGCGATCGCCGACGGCGCCTACCCGATCTCCCGTTCGCTCTACTTCTACGTGAAAAAGGCACACGTCGGTGCCGTTCCGGGTATCCAGGAGTATCTCGCCGAGTTCACCTCGGAGAAGGCGTTCGGCGAAGAGGGCTATCTCACCGACAAGGGTCTGATCCCCTCGCCCGAGGCCGAGCGTGCGCAGTTCCGCTTTGCCGCGGAGAACTTGACCCCGATGGGTGCCCTGTAACCTTAACTCTCAAGGCTGCTGACAGGCAGTCTCAGGCTTGAAGCGCAGCGGCGGTGCCCCCGGGCACCGCCGCATCCACGAATAAGAGACCCGGGCCGGAAAATGCAATTCTCGGTGTTGATCCTGGTGCTGCTCGCCATGATGGCGGTCGCCTACCATCTCGGCCGCAAGCGGTCGCTGGTCGCCGTCGGCGGCCCGAGTGGCATCAAGCAGCTGCATTCCCTGCCTTCCTACTATGGTTTTTACACGGCCCTCTGGGCCGGCCTTCCCGCCCTGCTGATTGCGGGCATCTGGACCTTTTTCGAAGGCTCGGTGGTCATCTCGATGGTCATCGAGGCACTGCCGGAGGAGATGCGCAATCTGCCCCCGGCGCAGTTGGGCCTGCTGACCAACGACATCATCAACCTGGCCAGCGGTAACATCGTCTCCGGCGAGGTCGACGCGACCATGCAGCAGGCCGCGGCACATCTCAATGAGCTGCGCGGCATCGGCAGGATGGCGATGGCCGTCGTCGTGCTCAGCATCGCGCTCGGCGCCGGGTCGCTGGCATGGCGCGGTATCGCACCGCAGATGCGCGCCCGCAACCGGGTCGAGACGATCGTCAGCTCGCTGTTGATCGCGAGCTCCCTGATCGCGATACTGACCACGATCGGGATCGTGCTGTCGGTGCTGTTCGAATCGTTCCGCTTCTTCCAGAAGATCCCGTTCACGGACTTCCTGTTCGGACTGGAATGGAGCCCGCAGGTCGCCTTGCGCGCCGACCAGGTCGGTGCCAGCGGCGCATTTGGCGCCATCCCGCTGTTTGCCGGCACCCTGCTGATCTCGTTTATCGCCCTGCTGGTCGCGGTGCCGATCGGCCTGATGTCGGCGATCTACCTCTCGGACTATGCCGGGCCCAGGCTGCGGGCCTACGCCAAGCCGGTGCTCGAGGTTTTGGCCGGTGTGCCGACCGTGGTCTATGGCTTCTTCGCCGCGCTGACGCTGGCGCCGCTGATCCGGACCATCGGCGAGTCGATGGGGCTTTCGGTGTCATCGGAGAGCGCGCT
>JASFVZ010000315.1:0-3922 GCA_050049565.1 Chromatiaceae bacterium
AGGGATAGGGCGAGAAGTCGATGCGGCCATTCTCGAACTCGGCCTTGTGCCGGATCGCATGCGGCTCCGCATAGGTTGCCTCGTCATACAGGGTCATCGCGCGCACCACGGCCTTGCCCGGCATCGGCAGGTACCTCTTCCCGTCGCGCGACATCATCATCGCGACCTCTTCCTTGTTCTCCTGCGCATAGACCTGGGCACGGACGATCGCGTTCATGACCTTCTGCGTCCACTCCGGCTTGGCTGCGACCGTCTGCTCATTCATGCAGATCACACAGCACGGATGGTTCTTCCAGATGTCGCCGGTGAAGCGCAGCATCTTGCCGCCGGCCTTCATCTCACCAAACGCGTTGAACGGCTCGGCGACGATGAAGGCATCGATCTTTTTGGCCGCGAGCGCCGGCGGCATGTCCGGCGGCGGCATGATCATCAGGTTGACCTCGTCCTTCGCTAGCGGCGCCTTTTGGTCCTTGATCACCGGCTTCAGGCCGGCCTGGCGCAGCCCCATCTGCAGGACGATGTTGTGCATCGAGTACCAGTACGGGACGGCGATCTGCAAGCCACCGAGGTCTTTGAAGTCCTCCGCCCCGGTATGCTTGCCCACGACCAGTGCCGAGCCGTTGATGTGCGCCCACGACATGACCTTGACCGGAAAGTCGTTGTTGTAACGCATCCATACCGGGATCGGCTTGAGCAGGTGCACGAGGTTGAACTTGCCCGCCGCGAAGCCCTCGACCAGCGGCGACCAGCCGCGGATCAGCGTCGGCTTCTCGGCCTCCAGACCCTCGTCTTCGAAGAAACCCATGCCGTGTGCGACCAGCAGCGCGGTGGCATCGGTAATCGGCAGGTAACCGATCCGGACCACTTCATCATCCGGCGGTGTCATGTTGGCGAGGCTCATCCCTGGCAGCGTCATACCGGCCGCGAGGCCGCCCACGGCCATTGCGTCGAGCATGAAGTCACGCCGACTCATCTCGTGATCCTGGAGGTACTGCAGTTCTTCGTCGTTGATCGTGGTCATTGGGAATTCCTGTTTACAGCGTTGTCCGAACGGGTTCGTTGGTGATCGTGGATCAGGCGGCCTGTTGGGCGCTCGGGACGCTGTCTTCAGCGTCCGCGCTTGGCGCCGGGTGACTGTCATCACCGACCAGGCTCTCGAATTGGGTCATCAGGTTTTCGCGCTGCCGGCTGAACTCGGAGGCCGCGCGATTGCGCGGGAACGCCAGGTCGACCTGCATCTCGCCGACGATGCGCCCCGGATTCGCCGACATGATCAGCACCCGGTCCGCCATCGCAACCGCCTCGTCGATGTCGTGGGTCACGATCACCATCGTCAGCGCTTCACGGCTGGCGATCTCGGCGACCTCGTCCTGCAGGCTGGCGCGGGTGAAGGCATCGAGGGCCGAGAACGGTTCGTCGAGCAGGAGCAGCTCCGGCGACGTCGCGAGCGAGCGGGCCAAGGCGACGCGCTGCTGCTGGCCGCCGGACAGGCTCTGCACGTTCGCGTCGGCCTTGTCGCTCAGTCCGACCAGCTCGAGCAGCTGATCGATCTTCTCTGGGTCGCGGGTACCACTGAACACCAGGCCGAGCTCGGCGTTCTGACGCACGGTCATCCAGGGGTACAGGGACGGCTTTTGAAACATCATGTTCCACTTGGCGCTGGGCCGGGTGACCATGTGCCCATGGATATGCACGCAGCCATCGCTCGGCATCATCAGACCGGCGAGCATATGCAACAGGGTCGACTTGCCGCAGCCGCTGCGACCGATCAGCGCGATCTTCTCACCCGGTTGAATCTTGAGTTCGATATCTTCGAGCGTCGGCGCCGGTTGGCCTTTGAAGGTATGCGAGATGTAGTCGATCGTGACGCTTGCGCTCATCGGGTGCCCCTGGGTGCAGTTTGCAGGGACCCGGTGCAGAGATCGTGCCACGCCGGCAGCGCCCGCCCATACGGGGGGTCTGCCCGGCCCGCCGGGTGGCTTCGCTCGTCAAAGTGTCCACTTTGTCGACTATGTCAGACAAAGGCCGCGCCCCGACCGAATCACCGCGCACATGCCCGCTGTCACTCGTCGCGCATCAAGCACAAGCCATGCACTGGCATCGCTCTTGCTTTCCGATCGGTCAGTCAACGATGCACCATTCAAGAGGAAACCGTGCCATGACCAAGACCGAAATGCGTGACGCCATCCTGGCGGCGAAGAAAAGCAAGGGGATGACCTGGGAAGCCATAGCGCAAGCCGCCGACCTGTCACCCGAGTACGTCGTCTCTGCGTGCCTCGGCATGAACCATCTTGAGGCAGGCAACGCGGAGGCGCTTACCAGCGCGCTCGGTCTTGATGCCTCGGTTGCCATGGCCCTGCAGGAGTTCCCGAATAAGAAATGGGATCAAGTCGTCCCGACAGACCCGGTGATCTACCGGCTGTATGAGATCGTCGGTGTCTACGGGGAAACCATCAAGGAGATCATCCACGAGAAGTTCGGCGACGGCATCATGTCGGCGATCGACTACAACATGCACATCGAGAAAGAGGAAAATCCGGCCGGCGACCGCGTGGTCATCACGCTGAACGGCAAGTTCCTGCCCTACAAATCCTGGTGAGGGTAGCCCCCCGGCGTCACGCGGTGCGCCACCGCTGCGCCGCGCCCTGCCGACTCGATTACCGGGTGAGCTCTGAGAATCCGCACCGGTCCGGCGCGCTGATCAATCCGTCGCCGCCGGCTCGCGCCCAACCAGTGATTCGACAGGTCGACTGAATACCAGCGCATTGACCTGCTGGCCCGGCACCAGACCCAGCAGCGGTTCACTGCCTATCTCGGCCCACTCGAGTCGCCGGAAGAAGGCCAACGCGTCGGTGTTGAAGTCCTCACAGCCTGCCTGCGCATGCTCGAAACCGCGCGCTGCAAGATGACCCAGTGCGGTATCCAGCAGGTCACGGCCCAGCCCGCGTCGACGGTAGCGTCGCGCGACCCACAGGTCGTCGACACAATTCGCAGTCACCGAAATGAGTCCGGCAGGCCTGTCGCCGATCCATGCCAACCAGGTCCGGGACAGGCGCTGGCCCAGGTAATCGACCCAGTAGTCCTCGGTGCGCCCGGTCAGCAGGCGTGGTGGCAGATGTCGCCGGTAGGCGTCGTGCCAACAGCGATGCAGCAACTTCGCGGCCGCTGGCAGCTCGTCTTCGGTCATCGCGCGGATGGCGCGTCTGGGCAGGGCGGCGATCGTGGCAGTCATTGGTCCGTATCCAGGTCGTTCTATGGCGTAAAGACTACGCCGGTTTTACGGTGCAATAGCGCGCACCGGGTGCGTATTCGGGCACCGATCGGACTGAACCCCGACCGTTTGCCTGCGGTCTATCGGCGTGTCCGCCGGTGCACCAGCATGCGGCGTTCCTGATGGGAGACGACGATTGCAACAACTGAAAGGCAGCCTCACGGTATGGCTCGTCGGCATGCTGGCGACAACGGCGGTTCACAGCTACGACATCGATCAGCACGCCTGGCGCGACCGCCTCCTGATCCTGGCCGCGCCCGAGCGACAGCACCCGACACTGACGCTGCAACAGCAGACCGTCGCGGCGCGCGCTGCCGCGATAGCGGACCGGCGACTGCGCGTCTTCGTGCTTGCCGGTGGCGCGGGCCAGCTTGACGGGTCTCCCCTGTCGGTCGATGACGTCGTCTTCCTGCGTCGCACGTTCGCGATCGAAGCAAACGACACGGTCATGTTGCTGGTAGGACTCGACGGCCAGGTCAAGCGCCGGGACGCGCTCGACACGGCGCTCAGCGAACTCTTCATCGAGGTCGACGCGATGCCGATGCGTCGCGCTGAGATCCGCGCGAAACGCGCGGCCGGAGAGACGGTCACCGAACCCTAACAGGCCCAGGATCGGACCCTGCCCGCGGCATCTCGGCGGGGCTGTCGCCA
>JASFVZ010000316.1:0-3916 GCA_050049565.1 Chromatiaceae bacterium
ACACCAGGTCGCAGGCCGACAGCCTGGCGACATCGGGCTCGGTGAAGGCCAGTTCGATGTGGCCGCGGAGGTTGCCGTAGAGATCGGACACCGGCCGCCCGGCCTCGCCGCGGGAGGTGATCTGTGTGATCCGCACATCCGGGTGCATCACCAGCAGCCGCAGCAACTCGGCCCCGGTGTACCCGGTACCACCAACGATTCCTACCTCGATCATTGCGTTATCCAACACCTGCCCGACACGTCCAGGGCGCCTGATTTTAGCGCAATCGCCGTCCCCTGCCCGGTCAACTTCATGACGTCCGGCCGTACGCGTGCCAGAGTGTTGCCCATGATAAAGTCGCGAACAGTCAGATTGTGCGGTTTCCGCGCGGTTGCGCGGACACCCAGCGACCGAAGTCCTGCATGGAACCAATCCAGATTATCGCGCTGATGCTCGGCGCCTCCTGGGCCTCCGGCATCAACCTCTACGCCACGGTGCTGATGCTCGGACTGCTCGGGCAGACCGGTCACGTCGACCTGCCGCCCGGCCTCGAACTGCTCACCGACCCGATGGTCCTGATCGCCGCCGGCGGCATGTATGTCGTCGAGTTCGTGACCGACAAGATCCCCGGGGTCGATACCGGCTGGGACGCATTGCAGACCTTTGTGCGCATTCCGGCGGGGGCGTTGATGGCCGCCGGCGCCGCCCAGGGTCTCGACATCGGCCCGGCCGCCGAATTCGCTGCACTGCTGCTCGGCGGCGGCCTGGCGACCGCGAGCCACGCGGCGAAGGCCGGAAGCCGGGTGGCGATCAACACCTCGCCCGAGCCTTTCAGCAACTTTGGCGCTTCGGTCGCCGAGGATGTCTCGGTCGTCGCCGGGCTGTGGACCGCTCTCAACCACCCCTGGCTGTTCATCGTGCTCCTGCTGGTCTTTCTGCTGCTGGCCCTGTGGCTGCTACCGAAACTCTGGCGGATGATCCGACGCGCCGGCGTCGGCATGCGCCGCTGGTTCGGCCAGCCGGGCGACGATCCGCCGCCCGCAGCATCATCGGTCGGATCTGCGCCCCCCCCGGCACAGGCCGGGAATGACCGGGGGCCAGCGTGAACGTCAGGGGCCTGCTCGGCACGCTGGTGGCCGTCGCGATCGGCTTCGCGGTCTGGCAGCTCATACCAGAACCCAAACCCATGCCGGACACCCGCTTCAACCTGCTCGACGGTCGCCAGCTCGACAGCGCCGATCTGCGCGGGCGGCCGCTGCTGGTGAACTTCTGGTCGGTCACCTGCAGCGTCTGCATCCGCGATATGCCGGCGCTCTCGAGACTGCAGTCGTCTCTTGCCGACCGGGGCCTGATGGTCATCGGCGTGGCCCTGGACAGCGACCCGCCGCCCATCATCATCGACCTGGTTGAGAAACAGGCGCCGGACTACGCCATCGCGCTGGACGTCCACGGCGAGGTGAGCAGGGCATTCGGTGGGATAAGCGCCACACCGACGACCTTCCTGATCGATGCGGCGCAGGGCCCCCTCGACGAGGTCCGAATCCGGGCAACCCTGTCGACGTTTCAGGGATAGGCGTCAGTGACCGATAAGCCGTCAACGAGGCTGTTTCCAATGCCGGCTTTCCGGACTGTCTAATCATGCCGAGCCAACCACTTCGGCGGCGGCGACGCGAATCGCCCGAGCAGATCGCCCGGTCGCGACGGCGGCACATCGTCCTGCTTGCACTATTGGTGTGCGCTGTCTTTGCCAGCTCACTGTTCGGCGGCTTCGTCTGGACGGATCGCGGCGACCTGCTGCTGGGCCAACACCGGCTGGAGTCGCTGGCCGACCTGCCGGCCGCCATGACCGAAACCCGCGATGCCTTCAGAAGCCGGCACAACGTCGGCGAGACCGACACCCCGGCCGGTGGCAGCTGGCAACCACTGACGCTCCTGTCCAATACCCTCAGTTGGTCGATCTGGGGTGATTGCGCGTTCTGCTTCCATGTCGAGAACGTCCTTCTGCACCTGATCGTCGTCATCGGGCTTTACGTCCTCGGGCGGCACGTGCTCTCACAGCAACGGCATGGGGTAAGGATGGCCGCCTGGTCGGCCGCGCTCTACGCCGTCCACCCCGGCACCGTCTCGACCGTGGCCTGGATCGGCGGACGGCCCTACCTCCTGGCCGCTGCACTGGGTATCTGGGCGCTGGTTTTGTTTACCCACCTCCAGGCGACGTCGAAATCGCAACAGGGACACGTACTGCGCTGGCGCCTCGGCATGGCCGGGCTCGCGGCGGGGGCGATGCTGGCCCACGAGACGGCCTATCTGCTGCCGCTGCTGGCTGTGTTGATCGCCGGCTTCGAGAGCAAGGCACGGGGGCGCAGCGCGCTGTTCGGGATCGCACCTCAGCGACTGATCGCGATCGCGTTGCTGTGCGGCGTCCTCGCGACCATCCTGCTCTACCGCGTCCTGGTCATGGGAGGTATTGGCTTCAGTGGCAGCTACCCGGCCGACGGGCTGTTCGCCAACGCGGGCACGGCGCTGCGGCACTTCTGGTATCTGGTCGAACACAGCATCCTGCCCGGCGAACCCGTTATCTCGGACGCCTGGGCGATCAGCCCGGGATGGGGCGTGGTCGAGACACTCGCCCTGCTCGGCGTGATCGCGCTCGGTACCGCGATACTCATCGGGCTCAAGCTTGGCCAACCGGTCGCGTTCGCCGCCGGCTGGCTGGTGCTCTGGCTGATCCCGGGCAGCGGGATCTTTCCGAGCGATCACTATCACACCAGCCAGACCCTCTACCTGGCCAGTTGGGGCATCGCCCTGGCCGTTGGCTACGGGCTGTTCCTGTTGTGGCGGCCACTGGGCCGACAGTTGATGCCAGGCAGTGAGGCGGTCATCTACGCCCCGTTCCTGATCGCGCTGGGTGTGATGACCGCGCTATCGAACGCGCGCTGGTGGACGCACGATGGCCTGTTCCAGAGTGAGATAGCCCACGACCCGCACTACATGGAGGGCCGGATGGAACTCGCCAAGTCCGCGCTCGAGCGCGGCGATCACGAGCAGGCGATCACCCATGCCCTGACCGCGATAGAAACCGCTCATGACAAGAGCTACACGGGATACTGGTCACCCCGTGACACCTACCTCACGCTGGCACGGGCCCAATGGGCACTCGGCATGACCACCGAAGCAGCCCGGAATATCGAGACCGCGCTGGAGTTCCATCCGAACGATGCCGAGCTGCTCTACTGGCGCGGTGTCAGTCGAATGGCGTTGGAGCAGTTCGACGCTGCCGAGGCCGACCTGCAGCAGGCGTTGCAACTGCGACAGCCGTTCCCCGAGGCAGCGGCGGATCTCGGCGTGCTGCTGGCGCGACGGGAACGCTACATCGACGCCTATCCCCTGCTCTCGGCTGCACTCGATCAGGGACTGAGCGGCTTCGACCGGCATGCGGCGATGGCGCTCGTCATGATCGACGCCAGTCAGCTGGTCGAGGCGGCGCAGCAGCTGGAGAAGGCCCTGGCCCTGCGCGAAGACGCCGATACACGTGCACGACTGGCCTGGGTGTCCTGGAAACTGGGCCGCCACGAGAAAGCGACCGCGGACATCAACATGGCATTGCAGTTGGAAGAGGAGAGCAGCGACTATGTACTGGACGTGCACCGTACGCTGTCCGCCGGACCGCCTACCGAACCGGAAGCGGTCGGCAGCGGCGAGTCAATGGATCGCGGCCCACAATAAGACCGCGGGTACCGGCAGATCGATATCGGGCAACCTGTGGGTCGGCGCGGCCGCGCTGTCGGGCCGACCAACAAAAAAGCCCGCACTCGCGGGCTTTCGTACTTTCGCGTGACTGACGATTCGATTCAGGAGCAACCGCCCTGTGAACCACAGGTCCCGCAGCCGCCACTGTTGGCCGGCTGGAGATTGTTAAAGACGAAACGGGCATCG